>JAENWT010000020.1 GCA_016650125.1 Thermoleophilia bacterium | reverse complement strand
AACCGACCCAGTTCGCCGAAGCTGACCCCTGCGATGTCGCTTTAACCGATCACTGCGGCAAACACAGATTTTGTCCGAAGACAAAATATGTGCTTGATGCAAAGCTGTGATAGCGGAGAGAGAGGGCAAAAACCAGGAGCTTGTTCTCCTAATCGAGTTTTGCCCGCCATTCTCGGCAGACCGACCCCGAACCAACACAATCGTCCTTTTTCATCCATAGTCGATGAAAAAGAACGATTCTTTGCCCGCGCCCCGTCGGCAGACCGATACTCAGCCCGCGATAGCTTCAAGCTCGACGGGGCGCAGTAGCGCCCGCAAAGTTCCCGGCTCAAGGATCGCCAAGCCGCCCTTTTTCAGTTTGATGCTGGCCCCGGTCAGTCGGGTCACTTCCATTGACAGGACCGGTTCGTGGCCGACGATCATCACGTCGCCGCGCCCGGCTGCGAGCTCGAGCGTGTCGTAACCGCCGTCGCCGATCGACTCGACGATTTCCGGCTTCACCGACAATGCGTTGCAGGCGATCTCGGCCGTGTCCCGGGCCCGGACCCGGGGGCTTGTCAGGCAGGAGTCGATGTTCAGCCCGAGGGCGGCGATGGCTCGTCCGGCGGCGGCCGCCTGAGCCTCGCCCTTGGCAGTGAGCCGACGCGCGGCGTCGCCTCCTTCACCTTCGTTTTCAGCATCGCCATGTCGGAGCAGGTAAATCATCGTGGCTCCAACGATATGGCAAAGATTGATCCCGGAAATACCAACTTCGATGCATTTTCATATCCGGGCCAGATGCCATCATGGCCGTCCGTGGAAAACACTTCTTCATCCAGCCCTCAGGTCGCTCATCTGCATGTACACAGTGAGCATTCGGTGCTCGACGGAGCGTGCAACATCAAGGAGATGGCGGCCCGCGCGGCGGAGCTCGACATGCCCGCCCTCAGCCTGACCGACCACGGCGTCATGAACGGCGCGCTCGACATGTACAAGGCCTGTAAGGCCAACGACGTCAAGCCGATCCTCGGCATCGAGGCGTATTACGTGGACGACCGCCACACGGTGCGGGAGATGCCGAAGTACGAGCGCAACCACTTGACGCTGCTGGCCGAGAACGACGTCGGCTTCCGCAACCTGGTCGAACTCAGTTCCGAAGGCTTCCTCGAGGGCTATCACCGCGGCAAGGCCAACATCGACATGGAGCTGCTCGCCCGCCACGCCGAAGGAGTGATCGTCCTCACCGGCTGCCTCCAGGCACGATTCGTCAAGCGGCTGGTTGAAGACCGGCCCGACGATGCCCGGGAGCACCTCGACGAGCTGATGCAGGTGTTCGGTCCCGAGCAGGTTTACATGGAGGTCCAGAAGAACGGGATCGACGATCAGAACCGCGCCAACGAGCAGATCGCGCGCATCGCCCGGGAAGTCGGCCGCCCGCTGGTCGCGACCGCCGACGTCCATTACCTGCGGCGCGAGGACTACGTCAACCACACGGCCCTGCTCTGCGTTCAGACCAAGTCGACGCTCGACGCGCCGAAGATGACCTTCGACACGAACGAGTTCTACCTCAAGGACGCCGGCGAGATGACCGCCGCGTTCGCCGAGTGGCCCGAGGCGGTGCCGATGACCCTCGAGGTCGCCGAGCGCTGCAACGTCGAGATCCCGCTCGGCGAGATCCTGCTGCCGAAGTTCCCGACCGAGAACAACGAGGACTCGAAGCTGATGCTCCGCCGGATCGCCCTCGAAGGCCTCAAGGGGCGCTACGGCGACCCGGTGCCGTCGATCGCGATGGAACGGCTCGAGTTCGAGCTCGGCGTGATCGAGGAGATGGGTTTCCCTGACTACTTCCTGATCGTCTGGGACTTCATCAAGTACGCGCGGGAGAATGGAATCTCGGTCGGCCCGGGTCGAGGTTCCGCGGCGGGCTCGATCGTCTCCTACTCGCTGGGCATCACCGACATCGACCCGGTCGAGTACGACCTCTTCTTCGAACGTTTCCTCAACCCCGGGCGCAAGTCGATGCCGGATATCGACATCGACTTCTCGGTCCGTGGGCGGGACCGCATGATCCAGTACGTGACCGAGAAGTACGGCTCGGACTCGGTCGCCCAGATCATCACCTTCGGCACGATGGCGCCGCGCGCCGCGATTCGTGACTCGGCCCGCGTCCACGGATACGACTACAAGACGGCCGACACCCTGGCCAAGCAGATCCCGGCCCCGATCATGGGCCGCTCGCCGTCGTTTGAAGACTGCCTGAAGCCGGGGCAGGAACTCATGAAGACCTACGAGACCGACGCCGACGCGAAGAAGATCATCGACACGGCCAAGGGACTCGAAGGCAAGATCCGCAACACCTCGATCCACGCCGCGGCCGTGGTCATCTCCGGACGGCCGTTGAAGGAGATCGTGCCGCTTCAGCTGGTCGAGGACAAATCGGCCGCGCCGGCCAGCGACGAGAACGGCAAGCCGATCAAGTCGTACAAGACGGTGACCCAGTATTCGATGAAGCCGGTCGAGGCAATGGGTCTGCTCAAGATGGACTTCCTCGGCCTGCGAAACCTCGATGTGATCGATGATGCGATCGACATCATCCAGCGGTCGCGCGGCGACGAGATCGACATCGGCGAGATCCCGCTTGATGATGAGAAGACCTATCTGATGCTCGCCGGAGGTGACTCGACCGGTGTCTTCCAGCTCGAATCCGAAGGCATGCGCGCGGCCATGAAGCAGGTGAACCCGACCGAATTCGACGACATCATCGCCCTGGTCTCGCTCTACCGGCCCGGTGCCATGGCCGAGATTCCCGCCTATGCGCGGGGTAAGGCCGATCCTTCAACCGTCGAATACGCCGATCCCCGCCTGAAGGAGATCACCGAAGGGACCTACGGTTGCCTGGTCTACCAGGAGCAGCTGATGGAGATCTCGAAGGCGTTGGCCGGGTTCTCTCCCGCCGAGTCGGATGACCTGCGCAAGGCGATTGGCAAGAAGGATCGCAAGGCGATGGCCGAAATGGAGTCGATGTTCATGGAGGGTACGGCGACCTCCGGGACCGACCGATCCGTCTCGACCAGCCTCTGGAGATCGATGACCGCGGCGGCGGACTACTCGTTCAACAAGTCGCACGCAGCCTGTTACGGGCTGATCGCGTACCGCACGGCATACCTCAAGGCGAACTACCCGGCCGAGTACATGGCTGCCGTGATCTCTTCGGTCATGAACACCAAGGACAAGGTTCCGGGGTACATCTCCCGCTGCTCGGAGATGGGTATCAAGGTGATGCCGCCGGACATCAACGTTTCCGACCACAGCTTCGTGGTTGACGGCACCGACATTCGCTTCGGGCTCGACGCGGTCAAGAACGTCGGCTTTTCGGCGGTCGAGGCGATCCTCCACGCAAAGGAGGAGCGCCCCTTCGATTCGCTCTGGGACTTCTGCGAACGGGCGGATTCAAGGTCGGTCAACAAGCGGGCGATCGAATGCCTGATCAAGTGTGGTGCCTTCGATTCCTTGCCTGGATCCCGCAAGGGAATGCTCGAGATGCTCCCGGAGGCCCAGTCCGCCGGCAACCAGGCCCAGTCCGACGCTCACCTGGGTCAGGGTTCGATTTTTGACATGGGCGGCGAAGGTGGCGCGTCGCAGGGTGGGGCCATGAGCGGGCAGCACCCGCCGATCACCGAGGTCGAGTTCGAGCAGAAGGATATCCTGACCCTCGAAAAAGAAACTCTCGGCATCTTCCTCTCGTCCCATCCGCTCGACGGGCTGCGCGAGGCCCTCGAGTTCAAGTCCGATTGCACGCTGGCCGAGCTCGGTGGCCGGGAGGACGGGTCGTGGGTGACGGTCGGCGGAATCATCACCGAGTACAAGAAGCTGCGGACCAAAAGCGGGTCACAGATGGCGTTCGCGACCCTGAGTGACATCGAGACCGAGATCGAACTGATCGTTTTCAAGGCCGGTGAGTCGGACAAGACCCAGGCCGTACAGCTCGATTCGGTGGTGCTGGTCAAGGGTCGCGTCGACCAGACCGAAAAGGGCACGAAACTGGTCGTCCAGGACGCTCAGATCTTTGACCCCAAGCCGGCCGAAATCGAGAAGGCCAAGGAGCACCAGGCCCGCCGCAACGAGCCCTTCACGGTCAAGGTCGACTCGGAGCGCCTCTCCCTCGACGCCCTCGAGGAGATGAAAGTCATCTTCAAGCACCACCGCGGCGAGAACGAAGTCCACCTGGTTGTGGTCGATGGAGATCGCGAGCGCAAGCTGAAACTCGGACCGGACTACAAGGTGCGGCAATCGGCCGGTCTCAGGAGCGAACTCGACGAGATGTTCAGCGGCGGGGAGGCACAGGCCGCGTGACAGGCCGGATACCTGGCTGATTGACCTATCGGTCAAGTATCACGCAACCATGTCATCGATCCATGTAACATACATTTATGACTGTGATTGAGACTTCCGAAGAAATCCCCCAGGAGCAGGCCGGAACCGTGGACGAGAAGCCGCCGTTCAGCCTCGAACTGAACCAGGACCAGAAGGACATCCAGGAATGGGTGCACGGGTTCGCCGAAGGCGTCATGCGCCCGGCCGCCCACGAATGGGACGAGCGGGAGGAATTCCCTTGGGAAATAGTCCAGGAGGCCGCCAAGATCGGGCTCTATGGCTTTGATGGCATTGCCCAGTTCTTCGCCGACGAAAGTGGACTCAGCCTGCCGCTCGTCAACGAAGAGATGTTCTGGGGAGACGCCGGCATCGGCATGGCGATTTCCGGTACCACGCTGGCCGTAGCGTCGATCTTCGGTCAAGGTACGCCCGAGCAGATGGGCGAATGGATCCCGCAGTGCTTCGGCACCGCTGACGACGTCAAGGTCGCCGCGTTCTGCTCGTCTGAGCCGGATGCAGGTTCCGACGTATCCGCCGTTCGCACGATGGCCAAGTACGACGAGGCCAGCGACGAATGGGTGATCAACGGCCAGAAGGCCTGGGCCACCAACGGTGGCATCGCCAACGTCCACGTGATCATCGCCTCGGTCGACCGTGAGCTCGGCTCACGCGGCCACGCCGCCTTCATCATTCCGCCGAACACCCCCGGCTGCGAGCAGGGCGCCAAGGTCAAGAAGCACGGCATCCGTGCTTCCCACACCGCCGACGTGCACCTCGACGACTGCCGGGTGCCCGGCAAGTGCCTGCTGGGCGGCAAGGAGAAGCTCGACGAGCGCCTCGCCCGGGTCCGTGAGGGCAAGAAGGGCAAGTCTCAGGCCGCCATGGCGACTTTCGAGGCCAGCCGTCCCGTGGTCGGTGCCCAGGCGATCGGTATCGCCCGTGCCGCCTACGAATTCGCCCTCGATTACGCCAAGGAGCGGGTCCAGTTCGGCAAGCCGATCGTCGAGAACCAGGCGATCGCCTTCACCCTCGCCGACATGAAGATGGAGATCGACGCCGCGAGGCTGCTGGTCTGGCGTGCGTCCTGGATGGGCCGAAACCAGGTCCCGTTCAATAACGCCGAAGGTTCGATGTCGAAGCTCAAGTCCGGCGAAGTCGCCACCTGGGTCACCGAACGGGCCATCCAGATCCTGGGCGGCAACGGATACACCCGCGAGTTTCCGGTGGAGAGAATGCACCGCGACGCGAAGATCTACGACATCTTCGAAGGAACCAGCGAGATCCAACGCCTCGTGATTTCCCGAGCGATTTCGGGACACCACATCAAGTAGAAGCTGGCTAGCAGCTGAGTGTTACGTCGAAAGGGCGGCCAGCAGGCCGCCCTTTCTATTGCAGACATGAGGTGGCGGGCGGCCCCCGCTGGCCACCTACGCACGCCTGACCTTCGTCGACGCTCGGAGCCTTGGGAACGCACGAAAGTGCGCCCCCGTCACCACCTTCGCTTACTCCTCGGCAGGCGCACCCAGGAGACCACCGGGAACCACCCACTTACGTTCCGTGGAAAAGCCGAGTCTCGGGAGCCTCCTTTCGTCGAGATCCCGAAAGTCCGGGATTATCGGGGACTTTCGTGGTCTCGCTGGGGGCTTGGGCGTGGTGCGGGTATTCCTGTCCAGGTGCTTAGTTGTCAATGGATCGCGGCGCAGCGCGATCAAAGGGAGCGTCCCATCCGTTAAATCGCATCCTGGGCAGGAATGCCCGCGCCGCGCCCCACGGAGTCCGCCCTAGTAACCGTGACCCGTATGGACCGGGGGTGTTGGGTCCTTGCCCTCGCCCCGCTTGCGCAGATAGGTGATCGAGGCTTCGAAGTCGTCGCAGAGGGCGTCGACCAGTTCGCGGGTCTGGTTGAACTTGACCAGCATTCGCATGATCCGGTCGTTCTCGTTGTCGGGGGGCATCTGATAGGCCGGGACCATCCAGCCGCGGCGCCGGGCCAGCTCGCCGACCAGGTCGTTGCTGTCGAATGACTCGTTGTCGTTCGTCTTGGCGATCAGCAGCGGCAGGGTGGGGTTGTCGTCGTCGTAGACCGTGAGCGCATCCATGTCGCGCAGGCGGTCGGCCAGGGCGTGACGGTTCTTGGTCATGGCTCGCACGACCGAGCTGTAGCCGCTGTGACCCAGGCGGATGAACTGGTAGTACTGGGCCAGAACGAAGGACGAGCTGCCCGAGAAGTTCAGGGTGAAGGTCGCGTCCTTCTCGCCGAGGTAGTCCTCGTAGAAGATGAGGTCTTCCGGCACCTGGGCGTCGGTCCGGGTGATCAGCCAGCCGATGCCGGGGTAGACCAGGCCGAACTTGTGGCCGGAGGCGTTGATCGACACGACCGAATCGAGGCGGAAGTCCCAGGTGAAGTCCGGTTCGGAGAACGGGAAGACGAATCCTCCGGAGGCACCGTCGATGTGCATCGGCACCTCGAGGCCCTTGCCCTTCAGCTCGGTCAGCATCTGGTCGATGCCGACGACGTCGTCGCACTGGCCCGTGAAGGTGGTGCCGACCACACCGATCACACCGATCGTGTTTTCGTCTATGTGCTCGCGGAAGTCGTCCGGGCCCATGACCGTCTTGCCCTTGGGAATCGGAATGTTGCGGGGCTCGACGTCGAAGTAGCGGCAGAACTTGTCCCAGACAACGTGGACGTCGGATCCGTAGACGAGGTTTGGCTTGGTCGTAGGCTTGCCGGCCTTTTCCTGGCGGTTCTTCCAGTTCCACTTCATCGAGAGAGCGCCGAGCATCACCGCTTCGGATGAGCCGGCGCAGGCGGTACCGGGGGAGTCCTGGCCTTCGGGACCGTTGAAGAGGCCGTGGATCATGCGGACGCAGCGTTTTGAGATCTCGGCGGTACGTGGGTACTCGGCGTGATCGATGTAGTTCTTGTGGAGGCTGTCGCTGATCAGCTGCTTCGCCTCAGGCTCCATCCAGGTGGTCACGAAGGTGGCCAGGTTCTTGTTCGGATCGCCGTCAAGCTCCATCTCCGTGGCGATGACGTTGTAGGCGGCGCGAGGAGTGACTCCGACCTCCGGCATGGTGTGACTTGCGGCAGGCTCGGTGAAGTAACTCTCCACCAGCAACTGTTCCCTCTCGGGATTAAACTTCTGCTGCGGCGTGGGGTGCTTGGGCTTGGTCATGCCGACAAACTATCCCTTAGCGGCATGGTCCGATCACTTGCGATTCTTGAGGCCCCGCTTGTACAGCTTGCGCACGTGGTCGACGTCCGCCTTGCTGACTCCTTCCTTGTGTTTTCCCGGCGTCTCCATGGGGGCCGTGAGGCCCTCGAACCGGGGCTCGGACAGGAACCAGGACATCGCCTCGTCGCCGATCTCACCCTTGCCGATGTCCTCGTGCCGGTCCTTCTTCGATCCGAACGGGTCCTTCGAGTCGTTCAGGTGGAGCGCCTGCAGGCGCTTCTTGCCGAGCTGGGTCTCGAGATCGTCGATGACCATGCCGATTGACTCGGGGGTCCGGATGTCGTAGCCGGCGGCGAACAGATGGCATGAATCGAGGCAGGCGCCGATCCGCTCGCCACCGCCGGCCGCCTCGGTGATCGCGGCGATCTCCTCGAAGGTGTGGCCGAGGATGCCCTTGTGCCCCGCCATCTGTTCGATCAGGACCGGACAGGAGTCGGTTTGGTTGATCGCCTGTTCGATCACCTCGCCGGAGCGGATCATCGCCGGGATCAGCTCGGCGTCCTTGCGTGAACCGGGGTGGAGGACGACGCCGGTCGCTCCGATGCCGTCTCCGATGCTCAGGGCGTGCGTGAGCGACTCGAGCGACTTTCGCCGCAGTTCCCGGTCCGGAGTAGCCGGATTGATCAGGTAGACGGCGTGGATGATCACCGATTCGACACTGGATTCATCGATTGCCTCTTTGAACTCGGCGAAATCGTCATCGGTGTACTTCGTCGGCCGCCAGGCCCGCGGGCTCTGGTTGAAAATCTGGATCGAGGAGGCGCCAATTTCGTCACCGCGACCCACCGCCTTCACCAGACCTCCCGCTGTGGAAACATGGGCACCGATGAGCATCAGTGAAAAAGACCTCCGAGTTAGATTCGCCCCTTCGCCCACCGGTGCTCTGCACATCGGTGGGGCCAGAACCGCACTCTACAACTGGCTGGCCGCCCGTCATTCCGGCGGCAAGCTCGTTCTCCGGATCGAAGACACAGACCTCGATCGCTCGACCGAAGAGAACGTCTCGCAGATCATCGATGCGCTCGAATGGCTCGAGCTCGACTGGGACGAGGGCCCGCTCTCGCAGCTCGCCCGGGCCCCCGAGCACGCACTCGCTCTCGAGAAACTGCTGGAGAGCGGCGCTGCCTACCGCGATGCGGCTACCGCCGATGACGTCAAGGCCTTCAAGGCCGAGCACGGCGCCGACCGCGGTTATCGCGGTGAGCCGAGCGCCGACGGCAGCGGAGCCGTCCGGCTGCGCGTTCCGGATGATGGCGACACCGTGCTCCAGGACCTGATCCACGGTGAGGTGCGTTTCCCCAACCGCAGCTACGACGACTTCGTGATCGCCCGCGGCGATGGCTCGGTGCTCTACAACTTCGCGGTTGCTGTCGACGACGCCGACATGGAAATAACCGAGGTGATCCGCGGCGACGACCACCTCTCGAACACGCCGAAGCAACTGCTGGTGCTCGAAGCGCTCGGCCACGAGCCGCCGCGTTACGCGCATGTGCCGCTGCTTCACGGGCCGGACGGAAAGAAGCTCTCGAAGCGGCATGGTGCCGCCTCGGTCCAGGAGCTGCGGGATGCGGGGTACCTGCCGGCCGCGATCAGGAACTACGTCGCCCTGCTCGGCTGGGGTCCCGGGGACGATGAGACCCTGCTCGAAACCGACGAGCTGGTCAAGCGGTTCCGGCCTGAGGACGTCGGCCGTTCCTCGGCCGTGTTCGACGAGAAGAAGCTGCGCTGGATGAACGGCCGGTACATGCGGGAGCTCGATCTCGAGACCTACACGGCGACCGTCGCCCGTTTTCTTGCGCGCGAAATCAGCCCTGAGCTCACCGAGGCCTGCCGTATCAGCCAGGAGAAGGCTTCGACCCTGGACGAGGTCTGGCCGTTGATCCGCTTCGTCTTCGAGGAGCCGGTCGAAGACGAGAAGGCGTGGCGGAAGATCATGAAGAACGACGCCGGGACCGCTCTGGCGGCGGTTCGCGAGGCGCTTTCCGGCCTTGGCGTCTTTACGACCGAGGTGGTCGAGGCGGCGGTCGAGCCGATCCCCGAGCGCCTCGATCTCAAGCCGGGCAAGGTCTATCAGCCAATCCGGGTCGCGATCACCGGTACCACGGTTTCTCCGGGGATCTTCGAGTCGCTGGCGGTGCTGGGCAAGGAACGAAGCCTCACCCGGATCGACGTAGCGCTTGCCCGGATCGAAGCTGCACCGCCGCAAACTCCCGATTCCTGACTCATTTAGTCAGCTTTCGTCGGCGAATTGCTGTAAAAAGGGGGGGTGATTTCGATCACCTCCAAATCCCGCTACGCCGTGGTGGCCATGGCCGAGCTGGCCCGCTCGGGTGACCGCCCGATGCCGGTCAAGGAGCTCGCCGAGCGCCGGGATATCCCGGACCAGTTCCTCGAGCAGCTCTTCTCGACGCTGCGCCGCTCGGGACTCCTGACCAGTCACCGCGGCAGCAAGGGCGGCTACACGTTGTCCCGGCCGGCAGATGAGATCACTGTGCTCGAAGTGGTGCAGGCGCTGGACGGAAAGGTCGGCCAGGAAGCCGATGAGGCCGGGGGAATCTGGCTCGACGGCATTACCGCCCTGCGCAAGGTCTTCGGTGAGACGACCATCGCCGAGATCGAACGCCGCGAAGCCGAAGAGGCCGCGGCGAGGATGTACTTCATTTGATCGCCCCTCAGGCATCGGCAACCGTCGGCGGGACCCCGCTCGTCTCCCTGGCCCGGATCGGCGAAGGGGTCGGCGCGGAAGTCTGCGCCAAGCTCGAATACTTCAATCCCGGCGGTTCGGTCAAGGACCGGATCGGCGCGGCCATGATCGGCGCGGCGGAGGCCCAAGGCAAGCTGGTCCGTGGCGAGTCGGTGATCGTCGAGCCGACCAGCGGCAACACCGGCATCGCCCTGGCCATGATCTGCGCCGCACGCGGATACGAGCTGATCCTGACCATGCCGGAAGGCATGAGCCGCGAACGGGCCAAGTTGCTGCGGGCCTACGGAGCCGAGGTCCAGGAAACGCCCTCGATGGGCGGAATGGACGAGGCGGTAGAGCTCGCCGCGCGCATCTGCGAGCAGCGCAAGGGCTATATGCCGCAGCAGTTCTCCAACCCGGCCAACCCGGAAGCCCATTTCCGGACCACCGGACCCGAGATCTGGGATGACACGGAAGGAGAGATCGCGGCTTTCGTCTGTGGCGTCGGTACCGGCGGCACGATCACCGGGGTCGCGCGGTACCTGAAGGAGCAGGGATCGGACGCGAAGATCATCGCGGTCGAGCCCGCATCGTCGCCGGTTCTCTCCGGCGGCAGCACCGGCCCCCACCGGATCCAGGGGATCGGGCCGGGATTCGTGCCGGAGGTCCTCGACCAGGACCTGCTCGACGAGATCCTTCCGGTCTCCGACGACGAAGCCCTGAAAACAGCCCGGCAGCTCGCCGGCCGCGAAGGAATACTCGGGGGAATCTCCGCCGGCGCGAACGTCTTCGCCGCGCTGGAGGTGGCGAAACGCCCGGACATGAAGGGTGGCCGGGTCGTCACGATCGTCTGCGATTCCGGTGACCGTTACATGTCACTTCCGTTCTTCGCGCCCTGAGCGGGACGAGGCACGAGTACTCTCCTCAGTCGATGGCCCGACCTGACCACATCACCAATGCGGTGAGCGGCATCAAGTCGCAAGTGGCCGCGGCCCGGGGCCGCGATCCCGCGACGGCTACCGCTTCCACAATCGAGATCCTGGCGACCTGGCCCGGCGTGCAGGCCGTGCTCGCCTACCGCCTGGCGCACCGGCTCTACTGCCGGAAGCTGCCGCTCGTGCCGCTGGCCATCTCGTTCATCAGCCGGGTCATCACCGGCATCGAGATCCATCCCGGGGCCCGGATCGGCGAAGGGTTCTTCATCGACCATGGGGCCGGCGTGGTGATCGGGGAGACCGCCGAGATCGGCGACAACGTGACGCTCTACCAGGGCGTGACCCTGGGCGGCACCGGTTTCCAGGCCGGCAAACGGCACCCGACGATCGAGGACAACGTGACGATCGGTTCCGGGGCCAAGCTGCTCGGCCCGATCACGGTCGGCCACGGCGCGAAGATCGGGGCGAACACCGTCGTGGTCGAGGACGTTCCCTCCCGGTCGACGGTGGTCGGCAACCCCGGCCACCCGGTGCGTATCGAAGGCCGCAAGGTCGAGGGTCCGGACGCTGACTGGATCCACCTGCCGGACCCGCTTCAGGATGCGGTCAAGTCACTTTCGGCGAGGATCAAGGAACTGGAAAAGCAGGTTGCGGACCTGTCCGGGGGCGAAGATCCCAAGGCCGAGCATCCGGTGACCAAGCCGCGCAAAGGCCGGTCCTCGGCCGGCGGCTGATCCCGCGTAAAAGCTGTCGGGCGCCGCCGCGCAGATGTATATCCTCGACTGGTGGAGGCCCTCACCAACACGACCCCGGATCTGAATCCCCCGCAGCAGGAAGCCGTCGAGTACGGGGACGGTCCGCTGCTGGTGATCGCCGGGGCCGGATCCGGTAAAACGAGGGTCCTGACCCACCGGATCGCGCATCTGCTCTCGACCAGGCGCGCCCGCCCGGGGGAGATCCTCGCGATCACCTTCACCAACCGCGCCGCCAAAGAGATGCAGGAGCGGGTCGAGCAGCTGGTCGGCGCCCGCGCCCGCGCGATGTGGGTCACCACCTTCCATTCGGCCTGCGCCCGGATGCTCCGGGCCGACGCCGAGAAGCTGGGTTATTCGAAGTCCTTCACGATCTACGACCAGGCCGATTCGCTGCGGATGATCAAGCGCGTCATGGTGGAACTCGACGTCGATCCGAAGCGCTTTCCCGCGCGGGCGATCCAGAACGGCATCTCCGGGGCCAAGAACGAACTGCTCGACTCCGAGGCCTACGCACAGCACGGCGGCTCGTATTTCGAGGACACCGTCGCCGGGGTGTACGAGCTCTACGAGAAACGCATGGTCGAGAACAACGCGATGGACTTCGACGACCTGCTGGTCCGCACGGTCAACGTGCTCGAGCTCTTCGAGTCGGCGCGTGACCGCTGGCGCCGAACCTTCCGTTACATCCTGGTCGACGAATACCAGGACACGAACCACGCGCAGTACCGCCTGCTCCAGCTTCTCGCGGCCGAGCACGGCAACCTGACCGTGGTCGGGGACGAGGACCAGTCCGTCTACGGGTTCCGCCACGCCGACGTCCGCAACATCCTCGACTTCGAGAAGGATTTCCCGAACGCGAAGGTGGTCAAGCTCGAGCAGAACTACCGCTCGACCCAGACCATCCTCACCGCGGCGAATGCGGTGGTGGAGAACAACCGGGACCGCCGCCCGAAGAAGCTCTGGACCGAAGCCGGCCAGGGTGATGAGATCGAGGTCGTGCGCCTGGGCGACGAGCACGAAGAAGCCCGCTGGGTCGCCGGCGAAGTCGACCGGCTGATCGACGAAGAGGGCCTGACCACCGAGGACATCGCGATCTTCTACCGGACCAACGCGATGAGCCGCGTGGTCGAAGACACCCTGGTCCGTTTCGGCACGCCCTACCAGGTGATCGGCGGCACCAAGTTCTACGAGCGGGCCGAGATCAAGGACGCGATCGCCTATCTCCAGTACATCTCCAACCCCCGTGACTCGGTCTCCTTCAGCCGGGTCGTCAACACGCCGCGGCGCGGTATCGGCGACACCAGCCAGGCCCGAATCCTGGCCCACGCCAACACCACCGGCGAGGACATCTGGGACGTCGCCTCGGCGGCCGAGACGGTGCCGGGCCTGAGCGGCGCCGCGGTGCGCTGCGTCACCGAGTTCCAGAGCACGATGATGGGACTGCGGGCCAAGTCGGAACGCTCGCCGGTCTCGGAAACCCTCGAGGCGGTGCTCACCGAATCGGGCTACTTCGATGCCCTCGAGGCCGAACGCACCGTCGAGGCCGAGGGCCGGACGGAGAACCTCCGGGAGCTGGTCGGCGTCGCCGCCGAGTTCGACACCAACCGCGCGCTCGAAGGCGAGAGCGAGATCGCTCCGCTCGACGAGTTCCTCCAGCAGATCTCGCTCTACACCGATCAGGACAAACTTGAGAAAAGCGAGTCCTTGCTGACCCTGATGACCCTGCACAACGCCAAGGGCCTCGAGTACGACACGGTCTTCATCATCGGCTGCGAGGACGGCGTCTTCCCGCACTCCAGGGCACTCGACGAAGGTGAGGAAGAGGAAGAGCGGCGCCTTTGTTACGTCGGCATCACCCGGGCCCGGCAGCGGCTTTACCTCACCAGCGCTCGAACCCGGCGGCTCTACGGAGGCCGGTCGGAAGCGACGATGCCGTCACGCTTCCTCGACGAATTTCCGGCTTCGCTTGTCCACCAGCAGGGCTCGGCGGTTGGTGGCGGGATCGGCACCTCGACCAGCTGGGGTTCACCTTCGTCCGGCGGTTTCAGTTCCCTGTCGGGCGGTCTGGGCAGCGGATCCGATCCGATTCAGCCGTCGACCGCGGTCGAAGTATCACTGGGCGACGATGTCGTTCACGCTTCCTTCGGCGAGGGCGTGGTAATCGGCACCGAGCCCGGCGGCGTCGTGATCGTGCGCTTCTCCGCCGATGGGACCGAACGCAAACTGATGGCCGAATACGCCCCGATCAAGAAGAGGTGACCAGATGGGCGCGCGGACGATCGACGGCAAGCAGGTCTCGCAGGAAGTGCGCGACAGGGTGGGAAAAGAAGTCGCCGCGTTCGTCGAGGACTCGGGCCGGATCCCAACCCTGGCGACCGTTCTGGTCGGCGCCGATCCCGCTTCGGAGATCTACGTGGCCAACAAGCACAAGGCCTGCGAAGCCGCGGGAATGAAGTCTGTCCACCACGGGCTCGCCGCCGACACCCCGGAGGCGGATCTGGTCGCCCTGGTCGAAGAACTCGGCACCGATGAATCGGTCGACGGCATCCTGGTCCAGCTGCCGGTCCCGGATCACATCGATCCCGACGCGGTGGTCAGCGCGATCAACCCGGCCAAGGATGTCGACGGGCTGACTCCGGCCAGCGCCGGCATGCTCGCTTCGGGCCGGCCGGGACTGGTGCCCTGCACACCCGCCGGCGTGGTCGAGCTGCTCGACCACGAAGGATTCGACCTGAACGGGGCGGAGGCGGTGATCGTCGGCCGCTCGAACCTGGTCGGCCGGCCGTTGTTCAGCCTACTGCTGTCGCGCAACGCCACGGTGACGGTCTGCCATTCGCGGACCCGTGACCTGGCCGGGGTCTGCCGGCGGGCCGATGTCCTGATCGCCGCCGTCGGCGTGCCCGAGCTGATATCGGCCGAGCATGTCAAGCCCGGCGCGACCGTGATCGACGTCGGCATGAACCGGACCGAAGACGGCCTGCGCGGCGACGTGAACTTCCCCGAAGTCTCCGAAGTCGCCGGCGCCCTGACCCCGGTTCCCGGCGGAGTCGGGCCGATGACGATCGCGATGCTGATGGCCAACACGCTTTCCGCGGCTAAAGCCCGAGGCTGAGATCACGTGTCTCCGATAGCCTGCCCGGCCAGAATGGTTTCGACCAGGGGCATCCAGGCGTGAATTTCGGACGGGTTCACCCCGGCGAATGGGTCGCGTCGGCCTGCGGGCTGCTGATTCTGATCGGACTGTCGCTTCCCTGGTACGGGGAGCAGACCGGGCTGGAGGCGATCAGCCTGCTCGACGTGATCCTCGGCGTGGCCGCCATCTCGGGCCTGATCCTGCCGGTCGTGCTGGCCGTGACCCATACGACCAACGTGCCGATCGTGTTCGAGACCTTCCTTTCGACCCTCGCCCTGATTGCGGCCTTGGTGCTCGTGCTCAAGCTGATCTGGTCACCCGACGGCGGTCTCAAAACCGGATTCTTCCTCGGTTTCATCGGCGCGGTGCTGCTTTCAGTGGCCGGCTGGCGAAGCACCTCTCGCGAAAACTAGGCCGGTAGACTCCGCGCCGTGATCGAGCGCGAACAGGTTCTGCACGTGGCCCGTCTTTCGAGGCTGAAGCTGGACGACGACGAAGTGTCGCGGCTGGAGACTGAACTCTCTTCGATCCTCGACCACGTCGACCGTCTGGCCGAGATCGACATCGAGGGAGTCGAACCCACTTCCCACGTCGTGCCGCTCGAGAACGTCCTGCGTGATGACGTGGCCCGGCCGAGCCTGGATCGTGATGTAGCCCTGGGGCAGGCGCCGGACCCGGTCGACGGCGCTTTCCGCGTTCCGTCTCCCCAGGCCGAAGGCTGAACGTGGCCGAATCCGACCTGCTTGCCGCAACCGCGGCCGAAACCGCGGCGCTCATCGAGGGCAATGAGGTGTCGCGCCAGGAGTGCCTCGATATCTGGCTCGAGCGCACCGCGGCCGACGACTTGAACGGCTACCTCTGGCGAGCCGACGCAGAAAGTGCGGTTGGCTCTGTCGACCAGGAGGCCCAGGACCCGGTTGCTGGGGTCCCGCTCGCGATCAAGGACATCTTCTGCACGACCGGCGTCCCGACCACGGCGGCCTCGAAGATCCTCGAGGGATACCGCCCGCCTTACGACGCGACCGCCGTGGCCCGCCTGGCTTCTGCCGGAGTGCCGATGCTCGGCAAGACCAACATGGACGAATTCGCGATGGGCTCGTCCAACGAGAACTCCGCTTACGGCCCGGCGCTCAATCCCTGGGACCGCTCGCGGGTGCCAGGCGGTTCGTCCGGTGGCTCGGCGGCCGTGGTGGCCGGCGGTCTGGCCCCCTGGGCGCTTGGAACCGACACCGGCGGCTCGGTCCGCCAGCCGGCCGCTTTCTGCGGTGTGGTCGGGTTGAAGCCCACCTACGGCTCGATCTCCCGCTACGGGATGATCGCCTTCGCTTCTTCGCTCGACCAGTGTGGCCCGATCACCCAGGACGTGACCGACGCCGCGCTGCTCCTGGCTCGGCTCGAGGGGCGCGATGAGATGGACTCGACGTCGACCGGTATCGAAGGCGGCATCGCGCTGCCGTCGGCCGCGAACCTCAATGGACTGAAGTTCGGCGTTCCGGCGGACCTGGTCGGCGAGGGCGTCGACCCGGGGGTCAAGGCCGTGTTCGACCGCACAGTCGAGCGGATCGAGGGCCTGGGCGGCACGGTCGAGACGATCGCGCTGCCACACGCCAAACACGGCATCTCCGCCTACTACGTGCTGGCGCCGGCAGAAGCTTCGACCAATCTCTCGCGTTACGACGGGGTGCGGTACGGGCAACGAGCCAGCGACCGGGACCTGGCCTCGATGTACGAGGACACCCGCGGCGACTTCTTCGGGCCGGAGGTCAAGCGGCGGATCATGCTCGGCACCTACGCGCTCTCATCCGGCTACTACGACGCCTACTACGGCCGGGCGCAGCGGGTCCGGACGAAGATCGTCGATGACTTCAACTCGGCCTTCGCCAAGGTTGATTTCGTGATCACTCCGACCTCGCCGTCAGTCGCGTTCGGGCTCGGGGAAAAGACCGCCGACCCGCTGACGATGTACATGACCGACCTGTTCACGGTGCCGATGTCCCTCGCCGGGATCCCGGCGATCTCGATCCCGGCCGGAATGGCCACTCCCGAGGAAGGTGGCACCGCAATGCCGGTCGGCTTCCAGATCGCGGCGCCGGCCTTCGGCGAGCAGAAGCTGCTTGAAGCCTCGTTTGCGCTGGAAAAGGCGATCGCCTTCGACAACGGCGGGGGAAGGATCTGATGGCCGAAGAACTCGAAGCGGTGATCGGACTCGAGATCCACGTGCAGCTCGCCACCGAGACCAAGATGTTCTGCGGTTGCCCGCTTTCTTTCGGTGACGATCCGAACATCCACACCTGCCCGATCTGCCTGGCCCATCCCGGAGTGCTGCCGGTCCCGAACCGCAAGGCGATCGAATACGCCCTGCTGATCGGCGCCGCGCTCGATTGCGAGATCGCCCCGAGTTCGATCTTCCACCGCAAGAACTACTTCTATCCGGACAATCCCAAGGCGTACCAGATCACCCAGTTCGAAATCCCGATCTGTGGCAGCGGTCGCCTCGGCGACGTCCGCATCAATCGCGCCCATCTCGAAGAGGATGCGGCGAAGATGGTCCACGTCGGTGAGAGCGGGCGCATCCAGGGCTCCGACTCGTCGATGGTGGACTTCAACCGCGGCGGAACGCCCCTGGTCGAGATCGTCACCGAACCCGACCTGAAGAGTGGCGCGCAGGTGCGTGAGTGGGGGCAGCTGCTTCGAGCCACGGTCAAGGAACTCGGCGTCTCCGACGTCAACATGGAAGAGGGCAGCCTGCGCTGCGACGCCAACGTGTCGGTCCGCCCGGTCGGCACCTCAGAGCTCGGCACCAAGACCGAAATGAAGAACATGAACTCCTTCCGGTTCATCGAACGCGGGATCGAGGCGGAGATCGCGCGGCAGAAGGAACTGATCGGTTCTGGCGGCCGGGTGGTCCAGGAGACACTCCACTTCGACCCCTCGACCGGTGAGCTCCACTCCCTTCGCTCGAAAGAGGAGTCGCACGACTACCGGTATATGCCGGAGCCCGACCTGGTCGCGATCGTCCCGACCGAAGCGATGCTCAAGGCGGCGCAGGACGCGCTGCCCGAGCTTCCCGCCGCCCGGGCCGCCCGTTACCGCGACGAGCTCGGCGTCCAGGACAGCGCCGCCCTGCTGCTCTCCTTCGAGACCGAGTGGGCGGAGTTCTTTGAGGGCGTAATCGGACATGATCCGGGGATAGAGCCGCGGGTCGCGGCCAACTGGGTCACCGGTGAATTCGCCGCCGAATTGCGCAAGCAGGGGGACCAGCCGCTAGCGGAATCGAAGGTCAGCCCGGATCAGCTCGGCAGCCTGGTGCTGATGGTCGCCGGCAAACGCATCTCCCATTCGTCCGGCAAATCGGTGCTCGAAGCAATGGTCGCCGATGGTGCCGATCCGGTCACGGTGGTCGAGGAACAGGGGCTCGAGCAGATCTCGGATTCGGGGGAGCTCGAAACGATCGTGGAGGCGGCGATCGAGAACAACCCGAAGCCGGCCGAGCAGGTCCGCTCGGGCAACGAGAAGGCGATCGGTGCCCTGGTCGGCGCCGTGATGAAAGAAACGAAGGGTCGGGCCGACGGCGGCGAAGTCACCCGCCTGTTGCGCCGGCACCTCGGGCTCTGAGGCCCTTGCGCCCGGTCAGCGCCGCTGTTTCTTCTTCTTGAGGATGACCCGGAATGACTTCTTGATCGTCTTGTCACTCTTGTGACCGGTCTGGTCGGCCGAGCGCACCCGGAACACGTGACGGCCCGCGGTCAGATTCACGACAAGAGTGCGTGCGGCGCACTTGCTGAATGACCGGCTGTCGAGGCGGCACTGGAAGTGGACTGGTGTGGATCCCGCGCCGGCGAACTTGAACAGGACCCGGCGCTTCCGGACGACCTTCGGCGGCGAGAACTTCACTTTGAGGGTCGGAGCGACCGAGCCGCCCGCGGCCTCGCTCGTGTAGAGGGACTTGGCCGCGTTCGAGAAGTACGGACCCCACAGAAGTTCGCAGAGACTGGAGTTGGTCTCGCAGTAGGTGTAGCTCGTCACCGAGTTGAGGTAGTTGCCGTCGGTGATCCAGCCGCCGCCGCTGGTTCCCTGCCGCATGTCGCAGGGCGTCACGCCCATCGTCTGGGGGATGCCGGCGTCACGGAGTGCCACCTGTGAGTCGCAGCCGACCAGGGTCTGGCCGTCATAGGGCGGATCGGGCTCGGCCGGGTAGCCGTACAGCGTGTACTTGCGGCGGTAGGGATCGAGGTTGAACGCGATCTGGCGGGAGCCACCGAGGTCAGCCTGCGGGTCGCCGTCGACCGTGGCCATGCCGATGTCGTAACTGAAGTTGCCGGCGCTGGTGTAGCCGTTCGGCGCCGACAGCGTGGTCGCGACATAGGCCTCGAACGGGGACGTTCCGTTGCTGTATCCCGGGATGAAGACGAAGTTCCGGACCCACTGCTGGGTCTCGACGTCCCAGACGCAGTGGCCCGCGGTGTAGACGACGTTGCCGTTCCGGGAGCTGACCAGCGTGCCGGAGCACTGGTATCGGTTGTCACCGAGGTCGAAGAACACCTTGCCCTGGAACCGCTCGGGCAGCGTGGTCGGATCCGGGGGGTAGAAGGGGCCCGTGCTCGCCGAGACACCCGCGTCGAAGTCGGGCACGTCGAAGGAGGCTTCGGGTGGCGTCGGCATCGGGGCCGGCTTGGCGGAGAGCAGGTCCTGGCGGCTCCAGCTGTCGGCAACGACGTCGGGATCAGCAGTCACTGAATGCTCGGAGACCGCTGGTGCGGCGCCGGCGGGCTGGGCCTGCCAGAGACCCATGAAAAGTACGAAGGCGGCAATCAGTGCCCCGGCGCAGGGCCAGATGACACCCGATCGGCCGAAGCCGTCCCTGCGATTCGTAGGCATCGGTCAATCGTAGTGCAAGCGTGTGGCGGACATGAGATTGTGACACTTTGTTACTAGCCCTATAATCGGTTCATGGCTTGGAATATCGTCATTGCCGGTGGTGGGTTTGCGGGGGCCAATGTGGCTCGCCATCTGGAGAAGGTTCTGCCGCGGCAGTCGGCCCGGCTCAGCCTGGTCAACGACGTCAACTTCGCCCTGTACACGCCATTTCTGCCCGAAGCTGCCGCGGGGACACTGGAGCCGCGGCACGTGGTCACGCCGCTGCGCGACATCATTCACAGGGCCAATCTGCGCCTCGGCGTGATCGATGCCCACGATCCCGGGAACAAGACGGTCCGCCTGCACGACCATGCCGGGGAGAACGAGACGGTGCCGTACGACCACCTCGTCCTGGCGCCCGGTTCGATCTCCCGCTTTCTCCCGATCCCCGGCCTGAGTGAGCACGCAGTCGGGTTCAAGGGCCTGGCCGACGCGATCTATTTGCGAAACCACGTGATCGACACGCTCGAGCAGGCCAACTCGACCGAAGACGCGGCTTTGCGCGACCAGCTCCTGACTTACGTCTTCGTCGGGGGCGGCTATTCCGGACTCGAAGCGCTGGCCGAGCTGCAGGATTTCGCGGCCGACGCGATGCAGCACTATCCGAGGGCGCGTCTCCACGGCATGCGCTGGGTGCTGGTCGAAGCAAAAGACCGCGTCCTGCCGGAAGTCGACCAGAGCCTTGCCGACTACGCGGTCCGTGAACTCCGGGGCCGGGGCATCGACATCCGGATGAGCACCACCCTGAGTGAAGTCACCGCTACGACGGCGACGATCTCCACGGGAGAGGTCATTCCCACCCGCACCCTGGTCTGGACCGCCGGCGTCGTGCCGCATCCGAGCCTCAAGAATCTGGCCGTGCCGCTCGATGAAAGCGGCAAGGTCATCGTCGACTCCAGCCTTGCGGTTGAAGGCATGCCCGGAGTCTGGGCACTCGGTGACGCGGCGGCGGTGCCCGACCCGACCGGCGGACTCTGCCCACCGACAGCACAGCATGCGGTTCGCCAGGCCCCGGTCGTCGCGGCCAACATCGCCGCCTCGGTCGGGATCGGTGCCGCAAAGACTTTCGACTATCGCGGCGGAGCGGCCTTCGTCAACCTCGGCCGCTACAAGGCCGTCGGCAAAATCGGCAACTTCAAGTTCCGCGGTTTCCCCGCCTGGTGGATGGCCCGTTCGTACCACATGAGCCAGATCCCGGGACTGTCCCGGAAGGTCAGGGCGGTCATCGACTGGACCGCGAGCCTGCCGTTCTCCCGCGACCTGGCGGAGGTCGGATCGATCGGCCGCCCCGCGCGCCTCGGCCCCGAGCAGTACGAGCACGGCGGGTCCCACCGCCCGATCGAATAGCGGCTACCGGTGAGTCAGTCGCCGGTGGCGACGAAAGTCGTGTCCATGCCGAGTTCGGCGTGGGTCGGCAGCGAGCACCAGAGACGGTAGGTGCCGGGCTGCGTGGTGAACCTGGCGCGGTCATAGGTTGATGGCGCCGTGTCCGGGATGACGGTTTCCGTTCCACCAGAGACCTTCTGGATGTGGAGGTTGTGCTCGTCTTCGCCACGGTTGCTGAGTTCGACCACGGTGTCCCCGGCGGCCAGGCTGGTGCGGCTGAGAGTGAATCCGTATTCATAGGCCTTGACCCCGAGCCTGGCCGGAGGCGCCGGCTCGACCGGGACACAGACCCGGTACTTCCTGATCCTGACAATGCGCTTCTTCTTGCCGTGGCGCTTCACGTACTTGACGATGCGTTTCTTCTTCCACTTGTAGGTGCACTTCGCGGCGCTGGTCGCGGCGACATCGGTCGCGCCGGCGGTCGGCGTGAGGAGGCAGGCGGCCAGCAGCAGGAGGCCGAGGGGCAATGCGGCCCTCCGGATCAAGCCCGCACCAGCTTTGGCCGCACCAGCTTGGAGGCGCCGGGGATGATCGGGGTCGCATCCTGGCCCAGCCACTGCTCGAGCAGTGAGCAGTACATGGACCGGAAGTCGCTGGTGTGGCGGAGGTTGTCGTCCTCGTCGAGCTTGGTCAGCCCGGGGAACTCGCCGACCATGTGCCCGTTGGCCAAGCTTCCGATGATGAAGGCGGCTCCGGCGGCGCCGTGATCGGTGCCGGACGAGTTCTCTTCCGGACGCCGGCCGAACTCGCTCCACATCTCGATCAGCACCCGGTCCTGGAGGCCGCGCTTCTCGAGGTCGCGCTGGAAGGCGAGGATCGAGTCGCAGGTCGACTTGAGGTTTCCTTCGAGCTCTGTGGCCTGGTCGGAGTGGGTGTCGTAGCCGCCGTCGGCATTCACCGAAACGATATGAAGCGGCATGCCGGCGCCGAGCAGGGCGCCGAGGCCGGAGAGCTGCCGGGCGAGATAGCTGTCTTCGGGGTAGACCACCGGCGACTTGAATTCGTCGAATCCTTCGAGCGACTCCCGCACGATGTTGGTGCTACCGATCGCGCGGCGGCTCTGCTCGAGCGCCGGCGAGTCCGACCGGAAGGAGCCCATGCGTTTGAAGCTGCGGAAGAGTTCCCGGCTGACCGGATCGTCGACGTGTGACCAGAGGTCGTAGTCGGTGACCCCGTCGACTGCCGCGACGGGTTTCTCGGCCGTGGCCAGCGCGGGGGAGAGGGTGCCGCTCAGGGAGAGGCCCTGGAGGGGATTGACGTCGCTGCCGACGTGGTCGAGGTAGCGGCCGAGCCAGCCGGTCATGCCGTTCGTATCGAGCTCGCCGACTTCCCAGAAATGGCGGGAGGTGAAGTGGGACTGGTTCGGGCTGTCGTAGCCGATCGCCGGCAGCACCGTGACCTTGCCTTCGCCGTGGAGCTGGCTGAGGCCGGCGGCGGCCGGATGCCAGCGAAGGCTCGGGTCCTCGCTGAAGGCGGTGCCGCTCTCCGGGCTCAGGGCCAGGTTCGGCCGCAGGTCGTAGTAGCGCGGATGGCCGGTCGGCGCGAGGATGCTGAGCGCGTCGGCACCACCATCGAGGAAGATCGAGACGATCACCCGGTCGGACTGCGCCGCCTGGGCGATGCCTTCGTCGAAGATCGAGAACGGCAGCTTCGAGGCGCCGTAGACCGATAGTGCGAGTCCGGTCGCGCCGGCAAGGAAGCGGCGCCGGGTGAGGCCGGTGCCGGCCGGCAGCGGCATGCCTGTCTCGATGACCGGCAGGCCCTGGCCGGCCTGGGCGGCGGCGTCCCGCAGGAGCTGGGAGCGCGTGTAGTTATTGCAGCAGTCGTGGCTCATGAGAGTTGCACGTCGGGGGAGACGGCGATCAGCTGGAGCAGGGCGTTCTGGCGGAGGGCCCGGTAAGGCCCTTCCTGCCATTCCTCGGTGATCTGCCCGTGGACCCGGTTCGAGAGCGAGACCAGCTCGCGCTGGTGCTCGGCCCTCAGAGCGGGCCAGCCGTAGGTCGCGAGGGCTCGATTGAGGGCCTCTCGCGTGTTTTCGGTGGTCTTGTAGGGGTTGTCCTCGTCCCAGGCGTCAGCGGCCCTGTCTTCGAGGGCGACGGTGACCATCAGCCAGCGGGCCCGGGTGGTCGAGGTGTCGAGCCAGCGGTCGTCGTCCCAGCCGGAGACGTTGGGCGGCAGGAAGAGCTGCTGGCCGGCCGAGGAGCTCAGCCAGGTCCAGTCCTCGGTCGTGATCGTCAGCTTCAGCGCCCGCATGAGGCCGGCGGCGAAGACGACCGGCGGCTTGACCATCGCCGGGCCCCGGTAGAAATCGGGGTGCATCAGGATCGCCTCGACCACGGGGCGGATCTTCCGGCCGTTCTTCAGGTACTTCTGGACCAGCGCCCGTTTGGTGCTCTTGCTCGGGGCGGCGGGGACGAAGTAGCTCCAGAGCTTCTCGACGAAGAAGCTGGCGTGGAGCTCGTGTTCGTAGGCGAAGCGACAGGCGTCCTGCCAGTCCCAGTTCCCTCGCTTGCCGAAGACCGTCTTCGGTTCGTCGTCGAAGGCTTCGGGGTCGAAGCGGAAGTTGATCGCACCCTGATCGTCATTCCAGTCGTAGGTCCAGCCGGTCAGGGCGCGGGCCTGTTCGCGAATGTCATCCTCGGAGTAGGCCCCGCGGTCGGCGCCGAGGGTGAAGAGCTCCATCATTTCCCGGGCGTAGTTCTCGTTCGGCGACCACTTGTTGTTACTGGCGCCGTCCAGCCACTGGAGCATCGCCGGATCCTTCGTCAATGCGAGCAGCAGGTCGTCGAAGGACCCGTTCACGTGCGACTTGATCGTCTGGTACTGGTCCATCATCTGCTGTTGCTGGGAGACGGCTTCGTTCGAGGTGGCGAACCAGTCATGGAAGACCAGGGCCATGCGCTCGGCGAAAGGCTGGTTGGTGCGGACCATGCGGTCGAGCCACCAGAGGTGGTCGTGTCCCCAGTTGTCGGCGGGGGCCAGCGGCAGGCCGTCGCCGTCGACCGGTTCGGCGCCGATCAGCTTCGCTTTGCCCTTGGGGCGGGTCAGCGAGAGTACGGCGTCCTTCATGCTCATGCGGGCCAGCTTCTCGGCCTGGCCGGGCGCCGGGCCGAAGCCGGCACGGTTCAGCAGGCGGGTCGCCTGGAGTCGGCCAAACTCGCCCTTGTAGACGCCGAAGGGCTGCGGCGGGGCCGGCTTGTGCGGATGCTGCGGGCGCGGCAGGGGCCGGGGACCGGGATCCTTACGCGGCGGCTTGCGGCGCCCGCCCTTGATCCGGATGACCTTGGTGCGCTTGCGCACGACACCTTCGCCGGAGTCGACCCACCGCTTACGGCAATAGACCCTGACCCCTCGTCTGCCGGTTTTCTGACCTGCCTTCAAACCCACCCCAACCAAATTCGAATATTCCCCGAGCCATATTCTCCACGATCAGTCAAGTCACCTGCCATGAAGGCCGGTAAATGGCTTGATCATGGACAATGAACCCATGGGTTTCGAATGGGTCTTCCTGGCAATACTCTTCGGCATCGCGACCGGAATAATCGGCCGCGCCAAGGGCGGATCCTTCTTCATCTGGTTCCTGGTTGGCTCAGTGATCCCCGTGCTCGGCCTGGTCGCGGTCATCCTCTACCGCAACGAAATCGAAGAGCCGGAACGCCAGTGCCCGAATTGCCACAAGATCCTGAAGCTCTACGTCCAGGTCTGCCCGAGGTGCGGCACGGACCTCTATCTGCCCGACCCGTCCGACACCCGGATGCCGCCCCGCTGATGTCTCCGGGCCGTCGAGATCCCGAAAGTCAGGGATAATCCCCGACTTGCCGCAGGGGCGGGTTCTTTGCCGCGTTTAGTGCATATGGGACCACAACGCGGCAAAGAACGACGTCTTTCGGCCCAACCGGGGTCACCTGGAACGGGTGGCGTGAATTTCAGTCACTCCCATCTTTGCGGGCCGTTGGTGTGGTGCGGGTGTTCCTGTCCAGGTGCATAGTTGTCAATCAACCTGGGCGTAGCGCTTCAAAGGAAAGGTCCCGTGCGGTTAAATCGCATCCTGGACAGGAATGCCCGCGCCGCGCCCCACGGAGAGTTCGTCTACCGCATCCAGGTGCGGACGATCGCGTTCGCGAATCCGACTCCGTAACGGAATACGGCCGGCTTCTTCGAATGTCCGTGCAGCCGCGCTTCGACGGTCACCGGCACTTCCTTGGCCGGGATTCCCCGCTTGATTGCTTCGATCATGAACTCTGATGTGTGGAACTGCTCCTGCTTCAGCACCAGCTGGGGCAGGACGCTGGTCCGCACCGCCCGATAACCGTTCGAGCAGTCGGTGACGTGGGTCCGGGTGATGAAGGAGACGAAGCGGTTGAAGAAGACGATGCCGAGCTCACGGGCGTAGTGGTTGGCCTCGGCGTGGCCGAGGACACGGGAACCGTGGGCCATGTCGACCTCGCCGTCGAGGACCGGCTGGACCAGGTTGGGCATCTCCGAGGGCAGGTGCTGGCCGTCGGCGTCGAGCGTGACCACGATCACCGCTTCGGCGTCGACCATCAGGCGGTAACCCGTGCGCAGGGCCGCACCGCCGCCGCGGTTCACGACGTGCCGGGCGACCGTCGCCCCGTGACCCTCGGCCACCACTTCGGTGCCGTCGCGGGACCCGTCGTCGACGACCAGGACGGCCGTCGGCAGGCCGCAGACTTCGTCCGGGATCTGGTCGAGCACGTAGCCGAGGTTGTCGGCTTCGTTGTAGGCCGGGATGACGATCGCGATCTTGTTGCGGAAAATCTTGCGGTGGCCTTCAGTCCGGAACTGTTCCGAGGCGATGCCCTCGAGCACGGCCGAAATCTGGCGGGTGTTGCGGGCGCTCACTGAAAGGGCCCGCGTCGAGATCAGGAAGAGGATGATGATCGCGAAGACGGCGAGGCCGAGGATGCGGCCGCCGTTGCCGCGCTCGAACGAAAGTGCCGAGAGCAGGCGGTCGGTCAGTTCGGTCCCCGAGACGATCGCCAGACCGAAGCCGGCCGCGAGCAGCAGCAGGACGTCCGCGTTCCGCATTTCGCGCCGACGGAACACGGCGAAACCGATCATCAGGATCGCGATCACCAGTCCGGTGGCCCGGAGGGCGGTCAGCTGGGCGGGAAGGATCGAGGCGTAGGTCACGCTGTCTTTTCTGTCTCGGGGCGGTCCGGATTGACTCGCCCGGAGATCCAGGCGGCTGCCTCGACGAGGGCGATTGCTGCGAGCGGCAGCATAAGCGTCATCAGAATCTCGTTGCGGCGTGGAGGGGCGAGGGTGAGCGCGCCCACCGCGGTGACCGTCAGAACGGGGATCCCCATTGCGATCGCCTCCCAGCGCCTGCGCCAGGCAAGCAGGAGGAGTCCGGCGAGGCCGGCCAGGACGAGTCCCTTCTGGATCAGCGAGCCGACCGGGCTCGACATCGCCTCGCCGATTCCGGTGCCCCACATGCGCCCGGTCTTCCGGATCGTCATGCCGGCGTAACCGAGCGGGTCGTCGGCGGCGTACTTCCGGAAGTTCTCCTTGCCGATCTTGCCGAGTGCGGCATCACGGGTGAGTTCGGGGGTGTACTTCTCGGCCGCCCGGTCGAAGAGCGGTACCGGATCGACGTCGCCCAGTTCTTCCGAGTCGGGATCAAGGGACTTGCCGGTGTACTTCTCGTAGAGATCGGCCTTGACCTGCTGGTACTCGCCGTCGGCCGGCAGGTAGGTGCCGACGAAGGTCGCTTTGCCGCTGCCGGTCGTAATCGGCACGAACCGATCGAGAGACACGTAGTTGTGGACGGTCCAGGGGATGATCGGCAGGAAGACGGCCAGAGCGAAGACCAGGGCGCGGGTGGCCACACGTCCGGCGCGTGCGCGACTTGACTCTGAGGAATCCCGCCAGACCCGGAAGATCAGCAACACGCCGAAGAGGAAGGCGACGGCCAGGTACTCGGGCCGGATCAGGGTGGTCAATCCGAAGAGCAGGCCGGGCACGAGCCAGGCCCAGGGGGAACCACGGGAATCCGCCCATAAAAAAGCCAGGACCGCCGCCGGCAGGGTCAGGATCGCCGGTGGCTCACTCATCAGAGCTCCGGTCGAGTGGGTGAACGGGGGGTAGACCGCGACCATGGCCGCCGCGATCAGGGCAGCGCTGCGCCGTCGGCTCAACCTCAGGCTCAGCAGGTACACCACGAGGATCGCCGCCGTGCCGAGCAGCGCTTCGACGCCACGGCCGACACCGTCCCGGACCCCGCCGGTCGCGTAGTAGGCGGCCGAGTAGATCAGCGGCGCGCCGGGGGACCAGTCGCTCGGCGTGTTGAAGTCCTTGCCGCCGTAGCTTCCTTCTTCGTAGAGCGATTCGGCCAGGGCCCGGTAGGCGAAAGCGTCGTCGCCGGGATCACCGAGGGGGTTGATCACCTTGTCCATGCGCAGCCCGAATCCGACCGCGACGATGATCATCAGGGCGACCAGCGCCTTCTTGCCATGACTCTCGATGAAGCCGGAAAGGCGGCTGCCTTCGGTAGTGCTGTCTGGGCTGGCGATCGCGGGCATGGGGGCGGATCAGGCTATGGCAACCGGCCGACGCCGGCGCTCGAGAGCCTCGCGTGCAAGCGCGAGGCCGCCGGTAATGCCGATGCCGGCCAGCACTGAAACCAGTGGCCAGAGAACGAGCGCCCGGCGCGGGGAAGCCACCAGCAGCGTCCCGATCGCGGTTGCGGCGAGCAGGATCACCGCGAAGATCCAGAACTCCGGCCGGCGGCGGGTCAGCAGCAGGAGCAGCCCGATCAGCGAGGAGGTGACGATGATCCAGTGGGCGACCCGGCCGATCGGCGTTTCGATCAGACCGGATTGCCCGCGCCACCAGATGCGCAGGGTTTTCCGCGAGAGATAGCCCACCAGGCCGAGCGGGTCCTGCCTCAGCTCGTCGCGATATCGCTCCCGCCCGAGCCGGGAGAGTGCGGCGTCGCTTTCCATGTGTGGCAGCTTCTGGCTGGCCAGCAGGTTGAAGACCCGCTCCGGTGTCGCCGACTCCGGGCCTTCGCCGCTGACACGGTTCTGGCGTTCGATCTCGGCCTTGAGCACCGGGTTCTGGTTGAGCAGGTCGGGCATCACCCTGGTCGGGTTTCCGTTCGACGGCACGTAGCTTCCGGCGAAGAGGGTCTGGCCGCCGCCGGTGGAGAGCGGCACGACCCGCTCGTACTCGACCACGTTCCTCACGGTCCAGGGCGCGATCACGACCAGAAGGGTGAGCAGCAGGACCGCGACCGGTCGCACGGCGTGGCCGAAGCCGCCGCGGAGCTCGATCAGCACCAGGGTCACGGCAACGAAGAGCGTGATGATCAGGTATTCCGGGCGGACCATGGTCGCCAGCCCGAGCAGCAAGCCGGCCAGGGCCCAGGTCAGAAGGCCGTTCTGGTCGCGGGCGCTGAGGATGGCGAGCACGCCTCCGGCGAGCATGGTCCCGGCCAGCGGTTCGGTCAGAAGCATGCCCGCGTTGCTGATCAGGGTCGGGTAGAAGGCGATCGCCGCCGCACCGATCAGCCCGGCTGTCGATCCGGCCAGCCGGCGGCCGATGGAAAAGGCGATCGGGATCGCGGCCGCGCTGATCAGGGCCAGCAGGAGCCGGACCAGCCGGACGTCGTCATCGCTGGCCAGCTCGAACACACCGCCGGCGAACAGGGGCAAACCGGGGCTGTAGTTGGAGGCGGGTTGCGGGTGGACCGGGGTTCCGGGTCCAGCCTGCTCGAATATGCCGTCTTCGTGGAGGCCGCGGGCGATTCTCTCGTAGGCGGCCGAGTCGGGGAGATTCTCAGTCGAACCCTGCCAGGCGTAGTCCACACGCAGCGCGAGACCGGCCAGGCAGATCAATATGAGGGTGATCACACGCAACCAGGCGATCCTAGATTGCCACTGCGCTTGCGGTAATCTGCCGCCTTATGCGAATTCTTGTTCTAGGCGGTGACGGCTATCTCGGCTGGCCCACGGCAATGCGTTTTTCCGATCGTGGTCACGAGGTGACGGTGGTCGACAACTTCGCGCGCCGCCGCTGGCACCTGGAGCAGTCGACCGACTCGCTCACGCCGATCGGCTCCCTCGAGGACCGGATCGAAGCCTGGCATTCCGTTTCCGGCAAGACGATCGAGTCCCGTGTCGGCTGCATCGAAGACGGCGAGTTCCTCGACTCGGTGGTCGCCGACATCCTTCCGGAAGTGGTCATCCACTACGGCGAGCAGCCTTCGGCCCCGTATTCGATGCGTTCGCGGCAGACCGCGGTCGAGACCCAGCAGACCAACGTGATCGGCACGCTCAACCTGCTGTTCTCGATGCAGAGCCACATTCCCGACGCCCATCTGATCAAGCTCGGCACGATGGGCGAGTACGGAACTCCGAACATCGACATCGAAGAGGGCTTCATCGAGATCGAGCACAACGGCCGCAAGGACACCTTGCCTTTTCCCAAGCTGCCCGGTTCGCTCTACCACTGCTCGAAGGTCCACGATTCGACCAACATCCACTTCGCGACCAGGATCTGGGGCCTGCGGGCGACCGATCTCAACCAGGGGGTCGTCTACGGGATCGAGACCGACGAGTCGGTGCTCGACGACCGGCTGGTCACCCGCTTCGACTACGACGAGACCTTTGGCACAGTGCTCAACCGCTTCTGCGTCCAGGCAGTCGTCGGCCATCCCCTGACCGTCTACGGGGCAGGCGGCCAGACCCGCGGCTACCTCAACATCAAGGACACGCTGCGCTGCGTCGAGCTGGCTGCAATGAATCCTGCGGACCGCGGCGAGTTCCGCGTCTTCAACCAGTTCACCGAGCAGTTCTCGGTCTCGGAGCTGGCGACGCTGGTCCAGAAGTGCGCGGCGGAGGTCGGCTTCGAGGTGGCGATCGAGAGCTATCCGAATCCCCGGGTCGAGCTGGAACAGCACTACTACAACGCTTCCAACCAGAAGCTGCTCGACCTCGGCCTCGAACCGCACCCCCTCGGGGACGAGCTGGTTCAGTCCATGCTCGGAATCATCAAGCGTCACCGCGATCGGGTCATCGGGCGTGCGATCACCCCGAAGACCAAGTGGAATCCCGGTGAGCTCGAGGGCGGCGCGCTGTCGACCGCCCAGCACACTTGAATCCACTGGTAGGATCGCTCGTCTTATGAGAGCCGCAGACGCATTGATGGAGTCCCTCAAAGCAGAGGGCGTCGAAGACATCTTCGGGATACCCGGTGGAGCCAACCTGCCCACCTATGACGCCCTGGTCGACGCCGATCTGAGGCACGTCCAGGTAATGCACGAACAGGCCGGCGGCCACGCCGCCGAGGGCTACGCCCACGCCTCGGGCAAGGTCGGGGTCGCCTTCGGCACCTCGGGCCCGGGCGCGACCAACCTGGTCACCGCGATCGCCGACGCCATGATGGACTCGGTCCCGACCGTCTTCATCACCGGCCAGGTCCGCACAGAGCTGATCGGCACCGATGGCTTCCAGGAGGCCGACATCGTCGGCGTGACCCTGCCGATCGTCAAGCACTCGCTGCTCTGCACCGAGGCCGCGCACATCCCGCAGTACATCCACGAGGCTTTCCACATCGCTTCGACCGGCCGTCCCGGCCCGGTCCTGGTCGACGTGCCGACAGACCTTTCCAAGGAAGAGATCGAGTACCAGCCGCCCACCGGCCCGGTCGAGCTCCCCGGCTACCGGCCGAACCTCGAAGGCAACTCGAAGCAGATCCGGATCGCCGCCAAGGCGATCGCGAATGCCCGGCGCCCGGTGATCTACTCCGGCGGCGGCGTGATCAACGCCAACGCTTCGGAAGAGCTGCGCGAGTTCGCCACCGCAGACAAGTTCCCGCTGACCTCGACCCTGATGGGTCTCGGCGCTTTCCCGGCCGACCACGAGCAGTGGCTCGGCATGCTCGGCATGCACGGCACCCGCACGGCCAACTACACGATGGACGAAGCCGACCTGATCATCGCGGTCGGAGCCCGGTTCGACGACCGGATCACCGGCAAGCTCTCCGAGTTTGCGCCGAACGCGAAGTTCATCCACATCGACGTCGACCCGGCCGAGATTTCGAAAAACGTGCCCGCGCACATCCCGATCGTCGGTGACGCCAAGCTGGTCCTGCCGAAGCTGACCCGTGAGTACCAGTCGCTGCAGACCGATTCTTCCCGCCTCGACGGATGGTGGAGCCGGATCAAGGCCTGGCAGGGCGAGTACCCGCTGGGTTACGAACCTGGTTCCGATGGCGAGATCAAGCCCCAGTTCATGGTCGAGATGATGCACAAGGTCACCGGCGGTGACGCGATCATCACTTCCGATGTCGGCCAGCACCAGATGTGGGCCGCGCAGTACTACGGGTTCAAGGAGCCGCGCCGCTGGATCAACTCCGGCGGGCTCGGCACGATGGGCTTCGGCCTGCCGTCCGCGATCGGTGCCAAGGTCGCCTGCCCCGACGAAGAAGTCGTCTGCCTGGCCGGCGACGGCAGCCTGATCATGAACGTCCAGGAACTCGCCACGGCGGTCAACCAGAACGTGCCGGTCAAGATCTTCCTCCAGAACAACGGCTTCATGGGCATGGTCCGCCAGTGGCAGGAACTGTTCTGGTCCGAGCGCTACAGCGGTGTCGAGAACGGCCCGAGCCCGGACTGGGTGAAGCTGGCCGAGGCTTTCGGCGCCAAGGGCATGCGCTGCGAAGAAAGCGGCGACCTCGAAGAGATGATGCAGGCCACGCTCGCGCACGACGGCCCGGCACTGCTCGATGTGAGGACCAGCCCGCGGGAAAACTGTTACCCGATGATTCCAGCCGGTAACGCCGCCAGGGACATGGTCGGCTGATGGGTGCCGCCGACATGGTCAGACTCGAAGACCTTCAGGTGAGCCGGACCCTTTCTGGCCGCAAGCACGTGCTTTCGATCCTGGTCGAGAACCGGCCGGGAGTCCTGGCGCGGGTTTCGGGACTCTTTTCCCGGCGTGGCTTCAACATCGACACGCTGGCGGTCGGACCGACCGAGGATCCGGCGATCTCGAGGATCACGCTGACCCTTGACGGTGCCGTCCACCCGATCGACCAGGTGACCAAGCAGCTGCACAAGCTGATCAACGTCCTGAAGATCCGCGACATGGAGCCGGACGATTCGGTCGCCCGCGAGATGGCGCTTTTCAAGGTTTCCGCCGCGGTCGAGAACCGGGCCGAGATCGTCCAGTTCGCCGAGATCTTCCGCGCGAAGATCGTCGACGTCTCGCGCCGCGCGCTGATCGTCGAAGTAACCGGCTCACACGACAAGATCGAGGCCTTCGAGAGCATGCTCCGACCGCACGGCCTGCTCGAGATGGTGCGCACCGGTGAAGTGGCGCTCGCTCGCGGCGGCGATTGACCGCACCACTCCTCGACTCCGCCGAACTCGAGAGCCTGCTGGGTGAGGCCGTAAACGAAGCCGCTTCGGCCCGTCACAAGCGGGTCGTCAGCGTCTCCCAGCAGATCGACTGCGCCGACCCGGTGGCCGTCGTCTTCGCCTCGCGGCGTGCGAGTGAACCGTGGTTCTGCTGGCAGCAGCCGGACCGGGAATTCGCGCTGGCGGCGCTCGGAACGGCGCACAGCGTCGTCTCCCACGGCCGGGACCGGTTCCGGGATGTAGCTGCGGAATGCGCGCACCTGTCGGGCGAGGCCGTCCTTCGCGGTCCGGGCGGCTCGGGCGACCGCACCGGTCCGACCTGGTCCGGCGGCTTCTCGTTCTCCGAATCGGGCCCGGCCGGCTCGGCCTGGTCGCCGTTCGCCCCGGCGGCTATGACCCTGCCGGAGGTGTCGTTCGAAGCCGACCACGGCCGGACGCTGATGACGGTCAACGCTCTCGTCCAGTCCGGTGCCGATGAGGCCGGGCTGGTCGGGCGGCTGGTCCGCCGGGTCAACGGGCTGGTCTCCGCCGACCTCGGCATGATCGATCCGCATCCGGCCCAGAAGTCGTCGATCGAGAGCATCCGTTCACCGGAGGCCTTTGAAGACTCTGTGGCGGCCGCGGTCGAGCGGATCCGCTCGGGTGAGATCGAGAAGGTCGTGCTTGCCCGCGAGGTCCTGGTCCGTTCTTCGGCGGCACACGATCCGGCTGCGATATTCGCGGCGCTCCGGGAAGGTTTCCCGTCCTGTTTCAACTTCTGCGTCGGCACCCCGGAGGCGGCGTTCATCGGCGCCAGTCCCGAGCTCCTGGTGCGTTGCGTCGGCCGGGGAGTATCGACGGTCGGCCTGGCCGGCTCGACCAGGCGAAGCTCAGATCCCGCGGTCGACGACCACCTTGCCCAGAAGCTGCTGAACAGCCCAAAGGACCGCAGCGAGCAGGACCTGGTCGTCCAGCGCATCGTGAAGGCCCTGAGCCGGCTCAGTGTGTGGGTCGAGGCCGGCGAAGAGCCGGAGATCATCAAGGTCGCGAACATCCAGCACCTCGGCACACCGGTGATCGCCCACTTGCTCGAGCCGCGCACGGCGATCGAGCTGGCCGGGCTGCTTCACCCGACTCCGGCGGTCGGCGGGGAGCCCTGGAAGAAAGCCGAACGGGTCATGGAAGAGGTCGAGCAGATGGAGAGGGGCTGGTACGCGGCCCCGGTCGGCTGGATGGACGGTTCCGGCGACGGTGAGTTCTGCGTCGCCCTGCGGTCGGCCCTACTGCGTGACCGTGAGGCTCACCTCTACGCGGGGGTCGGCGTTGTCGCGGACTCCGACCCGGCCTCCGAGCTGGCCGAGACCGAGATCAAGCTCGGCGCGATGCTGCCGCTGCTCGGTGGCTGAGGGTCCGAGCCCGGCTCAGGACAGGACCGGGACTTCGATGATCGAAATCCCGTCGCCGACCGGAGGGATCTGACCGGGAACGGTGACGCGCTGGTGGTCGATGCCGAACAGGCCGGCCGCCGCGGCGATGTTCATGCCGCCGGGGGTCGTCATCAGTGCCTCGAACTCCTCTTCTTCCATGTGATCCTTCTGGGCGAGCCGGGAGAAGATCGCGCCGCCGCCATTGTCGAGGACAACGATGCGGACGGGGGTGGACACCGAGGCGGCCAGCGCGAGGCTGCCGACGTCGTGCTGGAAGCCGAGGTCGCCGGTGATGATCGTGGTCGGGCGCCCGGTGGCCAGGGCGGCACCCAGGCCGGAGGCGATCAGTCCGTCGATGCCGTTGGCTCCGCGGTTGGCGAGAAAGTCGAGGTCGGTGTCGCCGCCGTCCAGGTAAGCCTCCTGGTCGCGAATCGCCATGCTGGAAGCGGTGTAGACCAGCTCGCCGTCTGCAGCTGAACTCGCCAGGGCGAGGTGGACCTGGCCGGCGGTGACACCATTGGCTGAATTTTCTGACCGCAATTTCGCGCCTTCGCTACGACCGGCCGTCTGCCAGTTGTCGAGGAAGGACTGGTCGGTGCCCGACGGTTCGATCCGTTCCTCGAGCAGGCGGAGCAGCTCTTCCGGTTCGGCCCGCACGATCAGGTCGGCGGTCCTGGTCGGCTCGTACCAGCTGATGAGCGGGTCGATCACGATCTGGCAGAGATCTTCGATGTCGCTGAGCCAGAGGCGCAGCGACTTGGACGTCGGCATCTCGCCGAACCTGAGCACCACGTCCGGTGCCAGTCCGGAATCGCGTGCGGATGCGACCCGGTCGTAGGCGTCGATCAGGTTGCTGCGGTCATGGGGGCCGTAGCGGAGCTGCGAGGTGGGCTCGGCGAGGACCGGCGCGTTCAACCGCTCGGCGATCCGCACAAGTGGCAGACGGTGTCCCGTACCGCGCATCCGGCCGGCGACGATCAGCGTGCGTTCGCTGTCATCGAGGGCCGCCACGATCCGGTCCAGGGTCTCGATTGAAGGCGCCGGCGTCGATGCCGGCACCTCGGTCAGTGGCCGATCGATCCTGCCTTCGCGAGCCAGCGCCGATTCGGCGGTCACCGCACCGGGGTCCGGTGAGGGCGCCAGCGGCTCGCGCCAGGGGAAGTTCAGGTGTACCGGGCCGGGCCGCGGGTCACCGGCGGCTGTGGCCGTGGCCCGGCAGGCGAGCGAGCGCAGGTGAAGCAGTCCGGCGTCGTCGGCGTTGTGGTTGCCGACCTCCGCGAACCAGCGCACGGCCGAGCCGTAGAGCTTGATCTGGTCGATCGTCTGGCCGGCCCCGATGTCACGCAGCTCCGGCGGGCGGTCGGCGGTGAGGACGATCAGCGGCACCGAGGAGAGGTCGGCCTCGGCGACGGCGGGGTGGAAGTTGGCGGCGGCGGTGCCGGAGGTGCAGAGGATCGCCACGGGGGACCCCGTGGCCTGGGCGGCGCCGAGCGCGAAGAAGCTGCCCGACCGTTCGTCGAGGGCGATTGTCACCTCGATCCCGGCCTGCCGCCAGAGGGCGAGCGCGAGCGGCGTCGAACGGGAACCCGGTGAGATCACGGCGCGAGTCACACCGGATCGCTCGAGCTCCTCGGTGAACGCCGAGGCGAGGGCGGTATTTGCGTTGGTCGAGTCCACCATCGGCAGAGGTTAGAGCCGGTGGGCCTCGAGGGCACCTTCGTCGATCGTGATGCCAAGTCCATTGCCGGACGGAACCGGTAGCAAAGGGCCGTCGAGGAGGGGACCCTGTTCGCAGATCGTCGCCGAGAACAGGCGTTCGGTGGCCAGGCCGTGGGACACGGTCGACCAGGGTCCGTAGCGCGGCAGGGCCTGTGCGGCATGGGCGGCTGCCGCGATCCCGACCGGGCCGTCAAGAGCACTCGAGAGGTAGGTGGGCAATGAGTCGCCCAGGCGAACGTCGAGCTTGCCGGTCTTGCTGAGCTTGACGGTGATCGCGTCGCAGGCGGAGAGCTCCGCTGCCAGGGCGGCTTCTTCCACGGTCGAAACCGACTCGTCGGCGACCAGCGGAATGGAGGTGCGGGTCCGCAGTTCGGCCATCTCCTTCAGGGTCGCGACCGGTTGCTCGGCCAGTTCGATGCCCAGCGGTTCGAGCTCCCCGAGGATCCGGGTCGCTTCGTCCAGGCTCCAGGTTCCGTTGGCGTCGAGCCGGATCGCCACGTCTTCGCCGAGACCCTCCCGCACCGCGCGGGCCTGGCCGATGTCATCGGCCGACCCGAGCTTGAGTTTGAAAACGGTGAAGCCGTCAGCCGCCCATTCTTCCGCTTGTGCGAACACTCCGGCCGGCGTGTCGGTGGTCAGGGTGGCGTTGCAGGCCACGGGGAGGGGGGTCACGTCTTTGATCCAAAACTGGTGGGCCGGGACTTCGTTCACCCGGGCATCGATGTCGAGGAGCGCCATCAGGACGGCCATCCGGGCCGGAGCGCTGGTCGAATCGGGGATGGTGGCCTGACCCGTCGAGACGGCCCGGTCCCCCCAGAACTCGATTTCCCGCACAACTTCGGCAAGACTTACACCGCCGCGGAGTGTCATCGGCACGCCTTCCCCGAGGCCGGTGACTCCGTCCTCAGTCTGTATCCGCAGCAGGACCAACTCGCGACGGTCGAGGCTGCCCCTCGCAGTCACATACGGCCGCCGGAATGGCAGCGCGTAGGGGATCACCTCGTATGAGGCGAGCCAGCTCAGGCGCCGATCACCAGCCCGATGGCGGTCAGCAGGGAGAACACGCCGAGGGCGGCACCGGTTTCGGCCAACGCCGCATTGAGCGAAGGTCCGTCGGTCCGGGTTCGCATCGATTTGATCGGTTTGATCGTCATCGGCAGCGCCAGCAGGCCGAGCAGGGCCAGCCAGGGACCGCCACTGAGAACGATCGTCAGCGTCAGGACCACGAATGCGCCCAGCACCAGGAAGACGTAGAGGTCACGTGCCTTCGCCCGGCCGATACGCACCGCAAGGGTCACCTTGTTTGCCCGGCGGTCAGTGTCCATGTCCCGGGTGTTGTTGACCACCAGGATTGCGGTCGACAGAAACCCGATCGCCACCGACAGCCCAAACGGCAGCCAGGCGAGCTCTTCCAGCTGGACGTAATAGGAGCCGTTGACTGAGACGAGGCCGAAGAAGAGGAAGACGAAGACTTCGCCGAGGCCGGCGTAGCCGTAAGGACGCGGCCCGCCGGTGTAGAGCACGCCGGCGGCGATCGAAAGAGCGCCGACCACGAGGATGATCCAGCCGGCCACGAAGGCGAGATAGACCCCGAGCAGCGCGGCGATTCCGAAGGCGATCCAGGTTGCGACCAGGACCCGGCGGGGAGTAACCAGTCCGGCCGAGGTGACCCGGACCGGTCCCAGCCGGTCCGCCGAATCCGCCCCGCGGCGGGCGTCGGAGTAGTCGTTGGCGAGGTTGGTCCCGATCTGGATCAGCACGCTCGCGATCAGGGCTGCGAAGAAAGCGCCCCAGCGTGGCATTCCATCGGCCTTCGCGTAAGCCGCCGCGGTACCCACGAATACGGGGGCTATCGCGGCGGGCAGGGTGCGCGGCCGCGCCGCGTTCAGCCAGATTCTCACGGCCGCTGTCTCACGGCCGCTTCGGGTACTTGGAGAAGTCGGGGGCGCGGCCTTCCTGGAAGGCGTTGCGGCCTTCCTGACCCTCTTCCGACATGTAGAAGAGCAGGGTCGCGTCGTGTGAGAGCTGCTGGAGGCCGGTGAGGCCGTCTTCTTCCGCGTTGAAGCTCGACTTGAGCAGGCGCAGGGAAAGCGGTGACAGGTGGGACATCTCGCGGCACCAGGCGACGGTCTCTTTTTCGAGGTCATCGATCGGGACCACCGCGTTGACCAGACCCATATCCAGCGCTTCTTCAGCGGTGTAGTGACGGCACAGGAACCAGACTTCCTTGGCCTTCTTCACGCCGATGTTCCGGGCGAGCAGGCTCGCGCCGAAGCCGCCGTCGAAGCTGCCGACCCGCGGTCCGGTCTGGCCGAAGCGCGCGTTGTCGCCGGCGACGGTCATGTCGCAGACGAGGTGGAGGATGTGGCCACCGCCGACCGCGTACCCGGCGACCATCGCGATCACCGGTTTCGGCAGGCGCCGGATCTGGACGTGGAGGTCGCCGACGTCGAGCCGTCCGACTCCCTGATCGGCGACGTCGTCGTCGCCGATGTACCCGTCGTCACCGCGAATCCGCTGGTCGCCACCGGAGCAGAAGGCTTCGGTCCCGGTCCCGGTGAAGATGATCGAGCCGACGCCGAGGTCGTCCCGCGCGCGGTTGAAAGCGTCCTTCAGTTCGGCCAGGGTCTGCGGCCGGAAGGCGTTGCGGACCTCCGGGCGGTTGATCGAAATCTTCGCGATGCTCTCGGCCTTCTCGTAGAGCACGTCGTTGTACTCATGGGCCGGCTGCCACGCAATCGGTTCATAGAGCGATTCCTCGGGCGGGGCGTTGCGGTGGCGTTCGGGCAAGAGCGGTAGTCCGTTTCTTTGGTGGCGACCCTTTGGGGCGCGGATCGCAAGAATGTCGGGAACGATAACCGGGGAAGCATGAGAAGGCTGATTGAAACTCGATAACTGGCTTGCACAGAGATCACAGAGTTGTCCCGACCGAATCGCCCTGATCATGGGTGACGAGCGAATGACCTTCGCCGAGCTCGAGCAGGAAGCCGAGCACGCCGCCCGGCGACTGGTCGCCTATGGAGTCCGCCGCGGGGCCAACGTCGCCGTGACCATGGGCGGGGGCCTCGGCCAGGTGGTACTGATCCACGCCTTGATGAAGACCGGCGCGGTGCTGCTGCCGCTCAGTCCAAGACTCTCGGTCAAAGAGCGCCAGGCGGCGATCGACAACAACCGGGTTTCGGTCGACCTCGACGATCCGAACCGGCTCACCCAGACCGAAGCCGACATGCCGCTGCTCGGAGAGCACGACATGGAGGACGTCCACTGCCGGATCCTGACCAGCGGTTCCACCGGCTCGGCCCACACCGTCGGGCTGACCTACGGCAACCACCTCTTCAGTGCGATGGGCTCCGCCTTCAACATCGGAGTCAACCCGGAGGATCGCTGGCTCTGCGCCCTACCGATCAGCCACATCTCCGGATTGTCGATCGTCATGCGCTCGGTCATCTACGGGACCACGATGGTGGTCCAGGACCGCTTCGAGACCGAGGGTGTGCGGCACGCAATCGAGGAGCAGGGGGTCACCGTGATCTCGATGGTCTCGACCATGCTGCTGCGGCTGCTCGAGGAGGGCGTCGACCTCACGGTCCCGCGGGCGATCCTGGTCGGCGGCGGCCCGGTACCCCAGGGTGCACTCGAGGAAGCGCTCTCCCGGGGCGCATCGGTGATCCAGACCTACGGCCTGACCGAGACCTGTTCACAGGTCACGACGCTCGAGGTCAAGGAAGCCCGCCGCAAGGTCGGCTCGGTCGGCCGGCCGCTGCTGACCTCCCACCTGCGGATCCAGGACGGCGAGATCCTCGTCCAGGGGCCGACCGTCTCTTCCGAGGCACTCGACGGTGACGGCTGGCTTCACACCGGTGACGTCGGCCGGATCGACGAAGACGGGTTCCTGTTCGTCGAGGGCCGGACCGACGAGATGATCATCACCGGCGGGGAGAACGTCTCCCCGGGTGAGGTCGAAGACGTGCTGGTCCGTCATCCGGAGATCGTTGAGGCCGCGGTAATCGGCCGGCCCGATCCGGAGTGGCAGCAGGCGGTGACCGCGGTGGTCGTGCTGAGCAGCGGATCGTCTATTTCGCCGGAAGACGTGCGCGAGCACTGTGCTTCGTCATTGGCAGCCTACAAAGTTCCCAAGAGGGTGGAGGTGGTCGCCGAGTTGCCGCGCACCGCCTCGGGAAAGCTCCACCGGTCGGCTCTTCGCTGAGTACGGGTAGCATCCGCCGTCATGGACACCCAAGACATCTTCTACGACAAGGACGGAGACCTTTCCAAGCTGGAAGGCAAGACCGTCGCCATTCTCGGATTCGGCTCACAGGGCCACGCTCACGCGCTGAACCTCAAGGAATCCGGGGTCAACGTGGTGGTCGGCCTGCGCGAGGACTCCTCCAGCCGCGAGAAGGCGAGCTCCGCCGGCCTCGAAGTGCTCAGCATCGCCGATGCCGCCAGCAAGGGCGACATCGTGATGATCCTCCTGCCGGACGAGAAGCAGGCCGATATCTGGAACGAAGACATCGCTGACGGGATTGCCGAAGGCAATCTGCTCATGTTCGCCCACGGCTTCGCGATCCACTTCGACCAGATCGTTCCGCCCCCGGGCGTCGATGTCGGCATGGTCGCCCCCAAGGGCCCCGGGCACATGGTCCGCCGCCAGTACGAAGAAGGCAGCGGCGTGCCCTGCCTGATGGCGGTCGGCACCGATGCCACCGGTACCGCCCACGACCTGGTTCTCGCTTACGCGATCGGCATCGGCGGCGGCCGTGCCGGGATCATCGAGACGACCTTCAAGGACGAATGCGAGACCGACCTCTTCGGCGAGCAGGCCGTCCTCTGCGGCGGTACCACCGAACTGGTCCGTGCCGGGTTCGACACCCTGGTCGAGGCCGGCTACGACCCGCGCCTGGCCTACTTCGAATGCCTGCACGAGCTCAAGCTGATCGTCGACCTGATGTACGAGAAGGGCATCCAGGGGATGCGGTACTCGATCTCGAACACGGCCGAGTACGGTGACCTGACCCGCGGCCCGAAGGTGATCACCGATGACACCCGCAAGGCGATGAAGCAGATCCTCACCGACATCCAGTCCGGCGAGTTCGCCAAGGAGTTCATCGCCGAGAGCAAGGCCGGCAACGAAAACTTCGACCGCCTGCGCCAGGAAGGCAAGGATCACAAGGTCGAAATCGTCGGCGCTGAGCTCCGCGACATGATGCCCTGGATCGACACCGAGTTCTAGGTAACAAGCGGCGCCCGGGAACTGCCTGAGCAGCGCCTGGACTTCGTCGACGGCAGGGAATGACAGCTCAAGTACGCGGGTACGATCGCGGTCATTCCCTGCCTTTACTCCTCGCCAGCCGCTTTCAGGCAGCCCCCGTGCACCACTTGGATGAATCTCTCAGTGAAATTCTCGTCTCTTTGACAGGATTCCGCTTGCTGGCGGAGTAAGTTTCAGGTGGTAATCCCGGGAATGGCCTGGGAGTTAGTCATAAGGAGCCTTCCGATGACAGAAGTTCCCAGTCCACCGCCCGACGAGGATGTTCTCGCCGCTTCCGGCTCAGCCGCCGTGGCGACCAGTCCCGCCGGCGGATATCCGGTCCAGGTCGAAGCGGACCTGCTGCCTGAGTACTCGCGTTTCATGCCACTGATCAAGTGGTTCCTGCTGATCCCGCAGTACATCGTCCTTGTCTTCCTCGGCATCGGTGCTTTGTTCGTGATCATGATCGCGTTCTTCGCGATCCTGTTCACCGGCACGTTCCCGAAGGGGATGTGGGACTACCTGGTCGGCGTACACCGCTGGGCACTTCGGGTGATGGCTTACCACCTGCTGGTCTCGGACAAATATCCGCCGTATTCGATGGACGAGCAGCCGGGGGACACGGTCCGCCTTCATGCTGCTTATCCCGAAACCGTCGAGCGCTGGCGTCCGTTCGTCGCCTGGCTGCTGGTCATTCCGTACATGTTCGTAGCCTCGTTGATCGGCATGGTCGCATCGATCTGTTCCTTCATCGCTTTCTTCACGATCATCTTCACCAAGAAGATTCCTGACGGGCTCTTCGACGTGATCAGGATCAGCTTCGTCTGGCAGATTCGAGCCGGCTTCTACAACTCCTGGATGAGCACCGAGTACCCCCCGTTCGAGTGGGACGAGGAGTAGCACCAGCCTCTCGGTTGAAAGAACGTCGAAAGGGCGGCCTCAGGGCCGCCCTTTCTCGTTAAGACCTGAGGTGGCGGGCAGCCCTCAGGGACGTCCTATGCACTCCTGACCTTCGTCGACGCTCGGAGCCTCGGGAACGTACTGAGGTACGCCCCCTACGGCACCTTCGCTTACTCCTCGGCAGGAGCACCTAGGACGTCCCTGAGCACCACCCGCTTACGTACGTTGGGAACGCCGAGCACCGAAAGCCCGCAGAGATGGAAGTGACCTGAATCGAGGCCACATAGCGGCCCTTAATCCGGTCACTTCGTGAATCGAGAGGCCCGAAGTACCCGAGACCCAGGCAGGAAGCCAAATCCGGAACTGGGTCGGTT
>JAENWT010000019.1 GCA_016650125.1 Thermoleophilia bacterium | reverse complement strand
GGTGCTCAGCCTCTGGCACTCGGGCCTGGCCCGGCGGGATCGCGTCCGCGACATCGCCACCGCGTGCCTGCCGCTGGCCGCGCTGCTGCTCTACCTCTGTTCGTCGTGCGGCTCGATCGTCGCCGCCGTGATCGGTGTCCTGATCGTCGTCGCGCTGGGTCCCACCCGCAAGGCCTTCGCGGGCAGCCTCGTGCTCGGTGTCGCCGGCTCGATTCCCCTGGTTTTGCTGGCGTCCCGGCTCGGCGAGGCCGTCCATGCCGGAACCGGCGGCGACGCCGTGGTGCAGGGGCTCGTTCTGCTCGCGGCAACCGTGATCATCTGTTCTGCCGTCGGCTGGGCCAGGGTGCCCACCTTGCAACGGATCGAAAGCTCGGACTTCAATCAGCGCACAACGCTGCGAATCGCGCTCGGCGTCGGCGTCGTCGCCCTGGTCGTCCTGATCGCTTCGAACCCGACCGACCGGATCAGCTCCTTCACTTCGATTCCGGTCAACGGCGTCGAGTCCGACGGCTCGACCTACGCCACCCAGCACCTGCTGAGCGAAAGCGGCAACGGCCGGTGGCAGCTCTGGGAGACCTCGCTGGACGCCTTCCGCGACGAGCCGCTCCGCGGCATCGGGTCGGGTGGTTTCGAGGCTTACTTCAAGGTAAACGGATCATTCTGGATGAAGACGATCGACCCCCACTCAACGCCTTTCGAGTTCCTTGCCGAGCTCGGCCTGGTCGGTTTCCTGCTGCTTGCCGGCGTGACCGGTTTCGCTCTCGTGGCGGGAATTCGCCGCTACCGGAGCCTCGGCGTGAGCCTCAACGCCGAAGAGCGGAACAGCAGCAGCCGGGAAGAGATAGGTCTGTTCTTCGCCCTGTTTGCGATCGGCATCTTCGGGGTCTCGATCGACTGGACCGGCGAATTGCCGGTGATCTTCGGGGCAATGATGGTTTTCCTCGCCGCTCTCGCCGGACCGCTCTATGCGGCGCCCGCCCGGCAACGCCGCCGAGCCAGCCGGTCGTCGGTCCTGCCGGTGGTCGCAGTCGTCGCTTCGATGCTCGTGGCCGGCGTCATCATCGTCGCTTCCGCCCGCCAGTACGAAGCGAGCAGGAGCATCGCCGCTTCCCGTTCGGCTTTCGAGTCGGGCGACGGTCAGAAGGCTCTGGACGAAGCCGAGCAGGCGATTTCAGCGACCCCCTGGGCCGCTGCGACCTACGCCCAGCTCGCCTCGGTCCAGGAAAAGACCGGCAACCGCGGTGCGGCACTCGCGTCGGCTGAAGAAGCAACCGTTCGTGCCTCGCAAAACGACGGCTACTGGCTGCTGCTCGGACAGCTGCAGCAACGGGACGGTCTGACGACCCCAGCCGTCCTGTCGATACTCACGGCGCAAGCCCTCAACCCTAATTCGAATTACTGGACCGACAAGAACGTGGCCAAGCAGGCCAAGGCCGACGGGACCAGTTGATCAGACGTCATGAGTGAAGTCTAGTAACCGGTACCAGGCCGGTTTCGCCCCGCCCTGGTTGTCGAACAGGCCGGTCTCCTTGCAGAAGGCACAAGCCCGCCCCCCTTCCGGCAGATCGTCCCAGGCAAACCAGTAGACGGACCTGAGGTTGAGCTGCTTCCTGTGCTTCAGGAAAGCGTTGTAGGCCGAGGTGAGCTGTTTTCCCTGACCGTCCTGTGAACCCATGCCGAATACGGTGGCCGAGTCCGAACCCCATCCGAGCTCGGTGACCAGCAACTCCCGGCCGGAATTGCCGCGCCGGTCCAGCACCCGTCGCACCGGGTAGGTCCGCCGTATCGATCCCCTGGTGGTACTCGCGTAGGGGTGAATCGCCGCGGCATCGAAGGACGAGCGGAAACCCTCGACCCGGTAGGCCCGGTTGAGGAAAGGACCCGAGTCCATGCCCGAGCGATGCGGCATGTGCGCATAGAGCCCGGCGAGAACTGTCTCTGCGTCCGGGTCATAGTTCCGGATCACGCGGGCCGAAATCTTGACTAGCCTGGCATACCGCCTCGGGGAGACCGGCCAGGCGAAGTTCCTGATGTTGGGCTCGTTCCAGATCTGCCAGGACGTGACCGGCTCGACCGGAATGCCGGGGTGCTCGACCCAGAATTCACCGTCTGATCCGTAACGCAGGACCGCGGCCTTTACGAAGTCCTTCCAGACCGCGATCGAATGGGGACTCCAGATCGGCAGGCGGCGGCGGTCGCCGGCCAGCCATTCCGGGGTGAGGTAGAGCACCGGCAGGAGCTCGATCCCGCGCCGGGCCGTGGCACCGACCACCCGGTCAATGGGACCCCAGTTCATTTCGCCGTCGGCGGAAACCACATTGCCCCAGTTGACCGGCACACGATAGGAGCCGAGCCGGCCCCATTTCATCGTGTCGAAATCATCGTCCGACATCGAATTCTGGGAAGTCACTCCGAAAAACGGGTCAGCATCACCCGCTTGAGCCCTACCGGAACCTGCCGTGAAAAGCCCGGCCAGAACCACCGCCGCGAGGGCGAGAAGCGTGGTCGGTGATGTCGGGGAGCCGGTTCGCATCAGAGAATGATCACAAAACCCCTCAACGGCCCGATCGATGCGACAAATGCCGCCGGCGCGGACGGGGCGAACACGGCCCCGAGCATGGCGATGCAGCGGGTGAACGCGGTCGACAACGCCAAGAGGTGAACTCCCCTGGAACAACTGGACGAAGCCAAACCATCTCCTCTTGGACTGACTGGTGGCGACTCGGGTACTTCAGGGAAGTAAAACCGCGGGCCGGAGGAGAGTTGCGGTTACTCGCCGAGGTCGAAAGGCAGCCGTCCTTCGGCTTCGAGCTTCTGGAGGTGGGCCTCCATCACCACGTTCGCGGCCGGGCGCAGCTGGATGTGGACGTCCGACCAGACTTCGTCGAGCAGCGCCATGCGCGAGCGCACCCCGCGGTCCATCGCTTCGATCAGTCCCTGCTCGCGGGATTCGCGGTGCTCTATGTACTCGGCGACCTTGGCCGCCGGATCGGTGATGAAGGGGCCGTGGCCGGGGCAGATGAGGGTGGGTTCGCGCTCCTGGACCACTCTCAGCGATTCCATGTAGGAGGCCAGCGATCCGCCGTCTGGCGGTACGTAGGTCGAGCCCCAGCCGAGGATCAGGTCGCCGCTGAAGCAGACGTTGTCCTCGGTGAAGAAGCAGGCATGGTCGATCGAGTGCCCAGGCGTCGCGACCGTCTCAAGGCCGCCGTAGCTTTCTCCATCGATGATCGAGACTGGAGCATCGCCGAAGAGGACGATTCCGCCGGAGTGGTCGTTGTGGGAATGGGTGAGCAGGGTGCCGCCCAGCCCGCCCCGGTCCTCGACCGCCGCCTTCACCGAATCGATGTGGGCCCGGTCCTCGGGTCCGGGGTCGATCACCCAGCAGGGACCGGACCCGTAGAGGTAGGTGTTGGTCCCGGTCAGGGTCATCGGTCCGGGGTTCTGCGCGACCAGCCGGAAGATCTCCGGATGCCGGGGCGCCGCTTCGTCGCCTACTTCCATCGACCAACCCTAACCCGGCCTGCAACGAAACCGGTCAGGCCGCGAGCTCCTGGGCGATCGCCGCGCGGGCTTCGGCCGGCTCGAGCACGACCAGGTCACCGGCGCCGCGCAGGATCTCGCGGACCAGCCAGGAGGTGCCGGCGTAAGGCAGTTCGATCACGACCGAGCCGTCGTTCAGTTCCTCGACGACGTTGCGCTCCTCGCGCAGCCAGCGCGACCGTTCGGGTGAGACCCAGACGCGCGCGACCGAGGCTTCGGGCACCTCGCCGTCGCTCATCCAGCCCTCGACTCCGGCCATCTCCACGGCCTCGGGACGGCGGTCGAAGGACTCGTCGGAGATCGTCGCTTCTTTGATCCGGTCCAGTTTGAAGTGACGGATCGCCTCGCGCTCGAGGTCATAACACTCGACGTACCAGCCTTCGCGTCCATTTTCGAGGCGGTACGGCTCGACCCGCCGGTCGGAGTACTTGTCTTCGTTCTCCTTGTAGTAGACGAGCTCAAGGACGCGCCTCTTTGCGATCGCCTCGTTGACGATCCGCGACGCTTCGGCGCCACCGGGATCGAGCGCGATCGCGAGACCCTCGCGGGCCGGATCGTGACCGAGGGCTTCAATGATCTTGTTGCGGGCTGAATCAAGCCGGGTCTGCGGCAGGTAGTCACCGACCAGGTCGATCGCCGCGACCAGGGCCTTGGCCTCGAGCGGCAGGAGCCTCGCCGGGCGGGCGAACGAATCGCCGTAGGGCTCGGAATCGACTTCGATCACGTCGCCCTTGATCTCGGCGTAGAGCACGTAGGTGCCGCCGCCGAAGTTGACTACGTTGAGCACGTCGACGTCGTCGCGAAGCTCTTCCTCTGACAACTCGAGCCGGCGGCAGAGATCGCTGACGGAAAGCTTCCCTTCCTCCTTGGCGGCCCCGATCAGCATTCCGGCCAGGGTGACCAGGCGGCCGAAACGCTCGGGCCGGATCGCCGCGGACGCCCGTTCCTTGTTGCGCTGGCGGCGTTCCTTGACCGGCGGCACGATGCCTTCGCTGGTCTTGGCGATCTCGAAGCCGTTGATGTGCCGGTCGCGCAGCAGACGTATCCGTTCGGCGGCCAGGTCGCGCAGCTCGGGCGGGTCGAGGACCTCGGCGTTCTGGCGCCAGCGCAGGACCCAGGCGAGCAGCTCGCGGTCGCTGGCGTAGGTGGTCTCGAGAATGACGCCGCCTTCCTGGTCGCCGTCGCCCTCCTGGCGGGTGATCGTGCCGTGACGGCTGAAGTCACGCTCGATCAGCCAGGCGATGCGGTCGCGGAAGAAGATGCGGGCGGTTCCGGCGGTCTCGCCCAGCTGCCAGTCGGCGAGGTCGGCGTAGTCACGGCGCTCGAACTCCTCCGGTGGCGTGAAGTCGTGCTCGGACTTGGTCGCGTATCCGACCTTGCCCTTGATCCGGGAAAGCCGGAACACCCGCACCGCCTCGCGTTCGTGGGCGTAGCCGATCAGGTAGAACTGCCCGCCGCGGAAGACGAGGTGGTACGGATCGACCTTGCGTTCCGCCGTCTCGTCGCGCTGCATCGTGTGGTACCTGAAGGTGACCGTCTTGTGGCGCGAAATCGCGGTTTCGATGCGGGCCAGGCGCTGGGTCAGGTCGCGGGACGAGGTCGAGGCGAACTTGGCCATCGACACCGGGGTGTTGTCCGGGTCGACGAGCGGGTTGGGGTGTCCCCATGCGACCTGCTGGAGCGCGAGCCGCAGCGGCTCGGCGTAGGCGAACTCACCTTCGGTCAGGAGGCTGAGCGAGGTCCGCAGCGCCGCGAGCTCGTCGTCGGAAAACTCGATCTCCGGCAGGTAGAAGTTCTCCGGCGGCAGCGAGTAGAGCTCGGCCTCGAAGAAGCCCTCGCCCGGCCGGTCGACCTGAAGTTCGATGCCGAGGCTGTCGAGTTCGGCGCGGTCGGCATAGAAACGGCGGGCGAACGCGTCTTCGTTCATGACGCTGTAGCCCTCCACCTCCCTCTTGATCTCCAGAGCCGAAACGGGGCGGCCCTGAGCCATCAGAAAGGAGATCAGAGAGAGCTGACGGATGAGCTTCTCAGTGTCCTTTGCCATCAGCGACGGAGGATACCTGCGGCGGCTCGGCGGCCCGCTTCGCAGCGGCCTTTAATCCCGCATTTTGGCCGCATTTTGCTGAAAAACGGGTAATTCGGCGACCATACGTCACCAAGCCGTGACGATTGGGCGGCGGCGGTCAGCCGGCCAGCTGGTGGGCGAGGCGCTCCGCGTAGCGCTCGGATCGCTCGAGCGCCTCTTCCTGGTCCATGTAAGGAACCAGCAGCGAGTAGAGGATGTCCGGCCCGACGTCGGGCAGGTACTCGGCGCGCTCGTCGACGATCTCGGCCCGGATCACCACGGCGGCGCCGCCGACCACCATGCCGGCCACGGATTCCGGCACGTCTTCGCGCCCTGGCATCTCGGTGCGGCCGACGTCGACGAAGGCGCCGATCAGCCGGACTGCCGAGAGGTAACGCTCGAGGGCCGATGGGCCGGCCGAGAACATGTCGACGATGCACATGCGGGCGAAGGCGGGCTCGGCCGCGAGGAAACTCATGCTGGCCTCGATGCCGAGTTCGATCTGCTCCGGCCAGGTCAGGTCGGGGTCCGAGCAGGCCTTGATGACCTCGGTCACGAACCGGCCGAGGATCGCGTCGTAGGCGGCGAGGAAGCAGGCTTCCTTGTCCGGGAAGATCTCGTAGAAGGTCGAGCGGGAGACCCTTGCCCGCGACACGATGTCGGCGACGCTGACCTCGGCGTAGCGCTTTTCGGCGCAGGCCTGGGCCATCGAATCGAGCAGGCGGTCGCGCTGCGAGCTGACCACGAACTCACGCGGCAGGTTGTGGCGACCCGAAGGCAGTCTTGAAGGGGCGGTCTCGGTCATTCGGGGATCGGGGTCTCCGCCATCGCCTTCATCGCCGCTTCGTGGCCCAGATACGGAACCACGACGACGTAAATCATCTCTGGCAGCAGGGTGGGCAAACTGGCGGCGTTACCCGCCGAGGCTTCGTTGAACATCAGCGCCGAGACGCCGCCGACGATCACGCGGGCGGTCTGCGGCGGCATGCGATCGGGGTCGGGTGTGTGTGCGCGGCCGGCATCGAGGAAGGGGAAGAACGAGCTGACCGCCTGCTGGTAGCGTTCGCGGGCCCGGGCGCCGGCGCCGAAGCCCTCGACGATCCCGACCCGGGCAGCCACCTGGTTGTGGGCAAGGTAGATCAGCAAGTTGCCGATTCCGCTCCGGATCTGGACGATCCAGTCATCGGTCTCGATCGCGAAGCCCTGGGCGACGAAGGCCAGCAGGCGCTCCATGACGGCGCTGTAGGCGGCGATGAAGCAGTCCTCCTTGTCGGCGAACTGCTCGTAGAAGGTGGCGCGGGAGACGCCCGCGTTGGAGATGATGTCGGCGACGGTGGTCTCGGTGTAGCCCTTCATGGCGACCACGGCGATCATCGATTCGACCATGCGCTCGCGCTGGGTCCGCACGACTACCTCTCGTGAAAGGCCGTGTCTGCCGCTCGGGAGCTTGCCAGTTCCGAAGGGGTCCAGTTCCTCCTGTGCCTGCTGCATTCGTTAGATCCTATCGCCGGACTGAGTCTCAGTACCCTCCGGTTCATGATAGCCATACCGTCCCTCGTTCGGATCAAAGACTCTTCCGCGGGAATTCATGGTTCACCCGGCTGCCGGGCCCGCAGCCTAGAATCCCTGCGGTGACCAGACCCCCGGCCGATCGGCCCCCAACATGAGCATCGGGATCATCGGCCTCGGATACGTCGGCCTGCCGTTGGCGGTGGCGTTCGCCGAAGCAGGCGTTGACGTGATCGGCCTCGACTCGGACGGGAGCAAGGTCGACCGGCTGAACGCGGCCGACAGTTATATCGAGGACGTGCCCTCTGCCACGCTGGAAGCGCTGAGCGACCGGATCAGCGCCACCACCGAATACGCGGAGCTGGGCGCCTGCGAGGCCGTGATCGTCTGCGTGCCAACGCCGCTCACCGGCTCCCGCGAACCCGACCTCAGCTTCCTCGAGTCGGCCGCGAGCCATCTGGCCGAGGTCCTGACCGACGGTCAGCTGGTGGTGCTCGAATCGACTACCTACCCCGGAACGACCCGCGACCTGATGGCAACCACCCTCGAGGCCGGAGGAAAGAAGGCCGGCACGGACTTTCACCTGGCGTTCTCGCCCGAGCGGATCGACCCGGGCCGCACCGATTTCACCGTGCGCACGACCCCGAAGCTGGTCGGCGGCCTGACCCCTGCCTGCACCGAGCGCAGCGTCGCGCTCTACGAGAAGATTTGCGACCGGGTCATCCCGCTGTCCGGTCCGGAGGCGGCCGAGCTCTCGAAGCTGCTCGAAAATATCTTCCGTTCGGTCAACATCGCCCTCGTCAACGAACTGGCCCAGCTCTGTGACCGCCTCGGGGTCGATGTCTGGGAAGTGATTGACGCCGCGGCGACCAAGCCCTTCGGATTCATGCGCTTCGATCCCGGCCCCGGCATGGGCGGGCACTGCCTGCCGGTCGATCCGTTCTACCTCGCCTTCAGCGCCCGCGAGCATGACTTCTACCCGGAGTTCATCGAGCTCGCCGGAAAGATCAACCAGTCCCAGCCGCTGTTCTGCGTCAACCGGGTCGAGCGCGTCCTGAACGACAACCGCCGGCCGGTGAACGGCACGAAGATCCTGATCCTCGGCGTGAGCTACAAGGCCGGTGTCGGTGACGTACGCGAATCGCCGTCGCTGAAGATCACCCGGCTGCTGTCCGAGCTGGGAGCCGACCTCAGCTACCACGACCCGCACGTGCCCGAGCTGGTCGAAGCGGGACTTGTGAACTCCGAGCTGACCCCGGCGCTCGAAGCAGCGGAACTCACGGTGATCGTCACGGCCCACCCCGAGTTCGACATCAAAGACATCGTGGAGCGCAGCGACCTGGTGCTCGACCTGCGGGGCGTCACCCGGGGCATCGACGCCGACAACGTGACCCGGCTCTGACCAGGATGGCGCGCCTGCACCTGCCCGGACTGAGGCGACGGCCAAAGCATTCGCACTGGCAGGAGATCAAGACCGACAAGTCCACGCTCGCCCTTGCGGTATCGACGCTGGCGATCGCCGGCGCCGTGCTCGCCGCACAGTACGGCCGGCTGCTGACCCGCCGGACCCACGAGCAGAGCGCAGGAGTTGACACGACCGCGGCACCCTCCGACCTTCTGACCGCCGCCCCGGCGGCCGCCGTCGACACGGTCAACGTGGCGGTCGATGGCTTCGGCACCGCTTCGCGCAGCGAACTCGTCCTCTTCAACCTGCTCGCCGGTTTCCTCGGCAGCTTCGCTTTGGTGCGGCTGACCACCTGGATGATCAAGGACAACCGTGGCCCGTTCCGCAACGTCAAGGTGGGCGGCCGCCACATCCACCACTTTGTGCCCGGCATCCTGATCGCCTTCGCCTCCGGGATCGCGGCGCTTGTGGTCAGAGGCCAGATCGGAGACAAACGGATCGCAGTGTCGATGGGCATCGGCATGGGCCTGACCTTCGACGAGGCAGCCCTGCTGCTCGACATGCGCGACGTCTACTGGACCCGGGAAGGGCTGCTCAGCGTGCAGCTCAGCCTGGGCACGATGGCGACACTCGGCATCACCATCCTCACCCTGCGGATCCTCGGACGCGGCGAGCGCCATCAGGAAGAAGCAGGAGAGATTCCCAAGCTCGACGGCACCCTGGCAGTCCCGGCACCATAAACAGAGTTGTCCCGAAAATGGTACGGCGGTGGCTATCAATTAAAAACACGCCTGTACCACCGCACCGGATACCCGGATCAGTCCCTGAAAGGCCGACTGGAACCGCTCCAGACAAGCTGGAAGGGGTCTCCTGGAACGCGACTACCAGAGCCGCAATCCCTGTATCAGAGCAAAAAAAATGTCGGCCGGCAAGTCGACTCAAGGGAGAGTGAGCCGACTCGCCTGTTACCGACGAAGCGTTGCTGAGGGTAGGGAGGGACCCCAGTCAACGATGTATATGCAGTTCTCACGTCCAGTGATGAACTAGCTAAGACGGCAGTGTACACCATGAACGGCTTTTTATGTGCGGCCGCTCATCCAGACCACCTGTTCACGCCCGGGACCGACTCCGACCAGTGAAATCGGGGTCCCAACGAAGTCGCTGATGAAGGCGATGTAGTCGCGGGCGGTGGGCGGAAGGTCGTCCTCGGAACGGCAGTCGGTGATCTCGGTTCCGAAGCCCGGAAGGTCGACGTACTCGGGTGTCGCGTGGTGCAGGACGCTCTGGTGATACGGGAACTCGTTGAGCACCGCGCCCTCCCGCGAGCGGTAACGCACCGCGACCTTGAGGGTGTCGAGGCCGGCCAGAACGTCGAGTTTGGTCATCGCCAGAGAGGTGGTTCCGTTGAGGCGGACCGCGTACCGCAGAGCGACCAGGTCGAGCCAGCCGCAGCGGCGCGGCCGGCCGGTGGTCGTGCCGAATTCGTGGCCGCGCTCGGACATGTGCTTTCCGACTTCGTCATCGAGCTCGGTCGGGAACGGCCCGGCGCCGACCCGGGTCGTGTACGCCTTGACGATGCCGACGACCTCGGTGATGTCGGTCGGGCCGACGCCGGCACCGACGCAGGCCGCTCCGGCAATGGGGTTGGACGAGGTCACGAAGGGATAGGTGCCATGGTCGAGGTCGAGCAGCGCCGCCTGGGCGCCTTCGAAGATCACCTTGTTGCCGGCGTCGAGCTCATTCCAGCAAAGCCGGGCGGTGTCGGTGATCAGCGGCTCGAGGCGGTGACCGTAGTTGAGGTATTCCTCGGTGATCGAGTGCAGGTCGAGCCGGTCGTCGATCAGGACCTCGTCGTCGATCTCGCCCTCCTTGTGGAGTTTGCGGCGGCGAACCGAGAGTTCGCGCAAGACCTGCTGCTTGTCCTCCAGGGCGGCCATGATCTTCTTCCGCAGGATCTTCTCGTCGAGCATGTCCTGGACCCGGATGCCGAGCCGCAGCGCCTTGTCGGCGTAGGCCGGGCCGATGCCCCGCCGGGTGGTGCCGATCGAGAGCTTCCCGAGCTTCAATTCGCGCGCCGTGTCGAGCAGGATGTGGTACGGCATGATCAGATGCGCGTTGGCCGAGATCCGCAGGTTCGAGATCGAGATGCCGGCGCGGCGCAGGCCTTCGATCTCCTCGAGCAGGACCCGGGGGTCGATCACCACGCCGTTGGCGATCACGCAGTACTTGTCCTCGTGGAGGATCCCCGACGGGATCAAGTGGAACTTGAACTCCTCCCCGTCGCGCACGATCGTGTGGCCGGCGTTGTTGCCGCCCTGAAAGCGCACGATCGCGGAAGCGTCCTGGGCGAGCAGATCGGTGATCTTGCCCTTGCCCTCGTCGCCCCACTGGGTTCCTACTATCGCTAGGCCTGGCATGAAGAGGTCAGTCTACGGAGGTGAACCGGACCGGACCCTGTCCCGGTGGCGCAAAGGCGCCGGGCGGATCACTCATTCCGGAGACGCGGCTTGAGTCTTGCGTCTTCGCCCATCAGGGGCAGGGCCTCGCCGCAGATTTCGACGAGCCGGGAGACGGTCCGCTCGCCGATCTGCGCCTCCAGCTGGTCGTGGCTGAGGTTGGTCGTGACCACGATCGGCCGCTTCCGCTCGTAACGCTCGTTGATCAGGGCGTAAAGCTGCTCGAGTACCCATTCGGTCTGCTTCTCGGCTCCGAGGTCGTCGATGTGGAGCAGATCGACATCGCAGAGGCGTTCGAAGAACTCGGAATACGACTCCTCGCCCACCGCGGCGTCGAAAGTGGCGCGGATCCGGGCGAGCAGCTTCGGCAGGGAGTAAATCGCGACCGAGTGGCCGGCCTTCAGCGTCTCCTTGGAGACCAGCATCGCCAGGGTGGTCTTGCCAGTGCCGGTGTCACCCATCAGCCAGAGGCCGTGGCCTTCGCCGAGATTGACATCGAGCGAATCGAGCCAGTCGCGCACCGCGTTGACCACGACCGCGTCGATCTCGGTCACCGGTGGCCGGTCGAACGAGACACCGCGGTACCGCGCGGGGATCACAGAATTGATGCCGGAATTGCGAGCCTTGGCCAGCCGAGGCTCGAGGCAGTCGCACTTGTAGGCGAGGTTGTCCTCGCCGAGGATCCAGCCGCCACCGTCGCACCGGCCCAAGGGGCAGGTGAGCGAATTACCGTTCTCGGCAAACCCATTGGCCATATTCAGTGCTTTTCCCTGGTGGCGAAGTTGTTCTTCATCAGGCCTGCTCGGCGCGAGCACGTTCGGCGGCCGGTGATCCTTCGCCGGTCGGATGGTCAGGGGCACGGTCGGCGAACTTCGGAAAGTGCGGCAGGAAGGTCAGCTCGGACTTGCCGATCGGCCCGTTTCGGTGCTTGGCGATGATCACTTCGGCCGAACCGTCCCGCTCCGCTTCCTGTCTATAGACGTCTTCGCGGTAGAGGAAGGCGACGAGGTCGGCGTCCTGTTCGATGTTGCCCGAGTCACGGAGGTCGGAGAGCAGGGGACGCCGGTCGCTGATCGGCCGGTTTTCGCTGGCGCGCGAAAGCTGCGATAGAGCGATCACAGGAACTTCGAGTTCGTTGGCGAGCAGCTTCAGTCCACGGCTGATCTGGCCGACCTTCTCAACCATGCTGGTGCGGGTCTCGTCCATCCGCATGAGCTGCAGGTAATCGACGATGATCAGCCCGAGTCCACCGCGTTCCATTTCCTGGATGTGGAGGCGGCGTGCCTTCGCCCTCAGGTCGAGGAGGCTGAGGTCCGAGGTCACGTCGACCCAGAGCGGCGCGGTGTCCAGCTTGTTGCCGGCGGCGGCGATTTTCCGCCAGTCCCGCTCACTGATCTTCGCCCGCCGCAGGTTGTCGCCGTAGACCCCTGACTGGGAAGCAATGAATCGCTGGGCCAATTCGATCTCTGACATTTCGAGCGAGAAGAAGGCGACCGGGCGGCCTTCCTTGATCGCCACGTTCTCGGCGATGTTGGCGACGAAGGCACTCTTGCCGACCGAGGGCCTCGCGGCGATGATGATCAGGTTCGAGGGCTGGAAGCCACCGGTCATTCCGTCGAGGTGCTTGAACCCGGACGGCACCCCCGTTTCCTTGAGCTCGCCCGACTGGATCTTCTCGAGGCGGGCGACTTCGTCGTCGATCACCTGCCGGACCACCCGGAAGTCGCCGGACTGCTCCTTGTGGGCGACTTCGAACAGCAGTTGCTCGGCCCGCTCGGAGAGTTCGTGGCCGCTGCCCTCACGCTCGTTGACCCAGGCGCCGATCTGGTGGCTGGTGTCGAGCAGACGACGCAGCAGTGCGTTCTCCTGGACGATCCTGGCGTAGTGGCTGGCGTTGCCCGGGGCCGGTACCTTGGCGGCCAGCTCCGAGACGTAGTTCTTCCCACCGACCTCTTCGACCAGCCCGGCCGAAGTCAGCGCTTCGTTCACGCTCAACTCGTCACAGGGCTTGTCCGAGCTGTAGAGCTCGAGCATGACCGTGTAGATCAGACGGTGGCGGTCAAGGTAGAAATCACCGGCATTCAGCCGGGCGTCATCGATTACTCGGTTGACCGCGGGATCGCTGACCAGCATCGCGCCGAGGACGGATTCCTCGGCTTCGATGTTCTGCGGTGGTACCTGGGCGCTTATTTCTCTTCGGCGACGATCGTCTTGACCGAAGCCGTGGCGCCGCCGGTTACTTCGACGTCGATCATGTAGGTACCGACCTGGTGGATCGGCGCATCCAAACGGATCTTCCGCCGGTCGACCTTGATGCCGCGGGCATCGCGGATCGCCTCGGCGATTTCCTTGGTCGTGACCGAGCCATAGAGCTTGCCGTCTTCACCAGCACGGTGATTGATCGTCAGGACGGTCCTCGAGAGCAGTGATGCCGATTCGGCGGCGCGGGCGACGGCTTCGCGCTCGACACGATCGGCCTGAACCTTCCGGCGGATCGCCTCTTCGAGGGCTCCCGGGGTGGCCGGCTGGGCCAGCCCGCGGGGCTGAAGGAAGTTGCGGAGGTATCCCGGGGACACCTCGATCGCGGTTCCGTTCTCACCGAGTCCTTCGACGTCGGCAAGGAGGATGGCCTGGGCCATTACCGCTCACCCACGTACGGGAGCAGTGCCACTTCGCGGGCGCGCTTGACGGCGACTCCCAGCTGGGCCTGGTGCTTGCGGGACAGGCCGGTGACCCGGCGGGACCTGGTCTTGCCCTTGTCGGAGATGAACCGGCGCAGCAGCGTCAGGTCCTTGAAGTCGATGTCCTCAGCGGTGATCTTCGTGTACTTGCGCGGACGGACGCGCTCGCTGAAGCGGCGTCCCTTGCGCGATGATCCTGCTTCTCGTGTCTTTGCCAACTTGCTTTCCGGTGCCTTACGTAGTTCTAGCCCGGACGACCGGGCATTGACGGACTCGTGATCCTAACGGTTTGAGCCCGTTTCCGGCAGCCGCACGGGTGCGACTGCCGGGTTCGGCCAGAGCGGAGAGGTTCGCGCTAGAACGGAATGTCGTCATCGGCGCCGCCGGCAGCCGGGGTGAAGTCACCGGTATCGGCTGGCACGTCGGATGACGGGGTGAAGCCGCCACCGTTGTCGCCGCCTCCGCCCGGAGCCGAACCGTCCCGGGATCCGAGGAACTGGACGTTGTCGGCCACGATCTCGACTGACTGCCGCTTGCCGGATCCGTCCTTGGCTTCCCACTCCCGCCAGTCGAGACGGCCGTCGACCGCGACCGGCCGTCCCTTGGAGAGATAAGTGTTGGCGTTCTCGCCCTGGGCGCCCCAGACGGTGACGTTGAAGTAGTTGGGCTTGTCGACCCACTGGCCGCTCTGATCCTTGCGACGGCCGTTGACCGCGACACGAAGCTGGCAGACGGCGGTGCCGCTGCCGGTGTGGCGCAGTTCGGGGTCGGCGGTCAGGTTGCCGGTGATCGTGACTCTGTTGATGTTCTCAGCCATTGCGTATTCGCTCCTCGTAGTTCTTTTCGTCTCAACAGACTGGTTTTAATCGTTGCCGAGCAGAGAGTCGGCACGAAGACGTCAAATCTAACGAGACGTGATGACCGAAAAAGGGGTCAGCCGGAATTTCTCGCCCCCCAAAAGCGCATTTTCCGGGGAGTAGTTGGTGGTTCCTGCCGCAGTCCCCCGGTTCTTTGCCGCCCTTGGGTTCCATATGCACCCAACGCGGCAAAGAACTGAATATCCGAGGGCTTCCAATCCACGCGAGCACTTTATTGAGGAATGGTCCTTCGGGAGGACCTTTTTGTATCTAGTCGGTACTGCCACTCAGCAGTAAATTCATGGCAAGCACCACGAGGAGATAAGCCACCGCGATCGTCAAGATGCCCAGGAACACCCCCGCGACGATCATCCAGATAGAAGTCCGGTGCTTTTGTCGCATATAGGCAATCCATCAAACCGCATGCGTTCGAACCGAAACCATGAAAGTCCGGCATTATCGGGGACTTTCGTGGTCTAGAAGCCTTCTGGCTCGCGAGATCCTGGAAACCGTGGACTATCTGCGGTTTCGAGGATCTCGATGCCCGTTGAAGTTCGCGAGATCGGAGAAGTGGCCACATAGCGCTCACTTTCCGGATCTCGGCAACCGAAGGCTCTCGCTACTCGGCAGTTTCTGTCCACGGAAGCGGGTGCCGCCCGCCACCTCAGGTCTTAACGAGAAAGGGCGCCCGGTGGGCGCCCTTTCGGAAGTAACTTGCTACCGACCGCTCGGCGCGACTCAGTCGTCGCGGTAACGGCCGCCTCGGCCGCCTCGGCCGCCTCGGCGCTCGTCGTCGTCTCCGGTCGGCTGCATGATCGCGGCTGTGGCCGGAGGGGCGGGGAGTACCGGGGCTTCGGGGTCGACCTTGAAGACGCGGAAGCGGACGACGCCGTCGGTGATCTTCAGAGTGTGGTCCAGCTGGGTCAGGAGCTCACGGGGAGCGTCGAAACGGAACCAGCGGTAGTCCGACTCCTTTTTGCGATTGATCTCGTAAGCCATCTCGCGGACTCCCCAGTTGTCTTCATGGAGGAGTTTTCCGGATGACTCGATCGAAGACTTGGTCTCGGTGACCAGCTTCTCGCGGTTTTCCTCGGCCAGATCGGGATCGAGCATGAGGACCAGTTCGTATTGGCGGGGTTCTTCAGACAAAATCGACGCGGGACTATAACGAGCTTTGGGGGGAGAGACTTCCCGACCCCGGCCTGAAACCGGCATGAAGGAGCTCCGGATCGATCGTGAGCGGGCGATCAAGGTCGCCGCGGTGGCCGGCCTGGTCGTGCTCGGCCTCTCGGTCCTGCCCGGCCTGCTGAAGACGCCCGAGGCTCCGGAACTGCCACCGGACGTGGGTTTCACCGCGGCCGAGACCGGTCCCGCGACTCTGCTCCCGGTCCCCGGCAAAGCGGCCAAGTCCCACTCCGGCACCAAAAAGTCTGCCCGAAACGGCGACCACGGCAAGGGCGTCGCGGACAGCGGGGATGCCGGCCGGAAGCACCGCCACGGAACCGGTCGCAAGGGTCCCCGGAAGCCCGGAAAGCCCGATATACCCGCTCGCAAACGGGCAAAGGCGCCCGCTTCCACCACGCCGCCGCCCGTCAGTACCGCGGCCCCTCCGGCGACCGCGGCTCAACCGGCCCCCGCGCCGGCGCCAGTCACGCCCGCGCCAACTCCGGCCCCGGCGCCACCGGCCCCGAGTCCGACTCCCGGCGACGGCTCTCAGGAATTCGCGCCGCGATAACCGCGCCTTATTTGCCCAGATTCCCCACGAAGTGGCGGATGCGTCCCGTCGCCGGTGACTTGAAGGGGTAGTACAGCTCGGAAACGTGCCCGCGGTTGGGCACCACGAAGAGGTGGCCACGCGGGAAGCGGCGGGTAACCTGACGGCCTTCCTTGACCGAGGTGATCGAATCGAACTCGCCGGCGAGGACCAGCGTCTTGAGCTTGCCCGGCATCTTCCGGCCCGGTGGGAACGGCGGCTTGATCCGGTTGGTCGGCGCCGGCCAGGTGATGCAGTTGGCGATGTCGCTCGCCGGATCCCTCATCCAGGTCTCCCGGGGGATCGGTGCGAAGAGGTCCCGCGGCAGGAAATCGGCCATCGCCTTCCGAAACTGGCGGCGGCGCTCGGGAATCCCGGCCTTCCGGTTCCACGGAGTCGGATAGTCGTTGCAGATGACGGCCTCGTACATGCCTTCGGAGAAGTAACTGGCCGGTCCGGAACCCGGAGGCCCAGGGTCGACCAGCTCGTGGAGCTCCTTGCGGCGGCCCCGAAGCCAGGCCGAGACCGCGGTGTTCAGGTTGCGGTAGCCGTTAGGGGCGTAGCTGGCGGCGTCGCCCATCAGGTAGCCGAGGATGTTGCTGACGAAGGCCGACTTGACCCCGGCGCGTTTCATCGTCCGCTTGAGGCGACCGAGGGAATTGCCCGAGCACTCCGGGAAGCGCTTGCAGGCCAGCCGCACGGCGTTCTTCGCGGCCGGGTAGAGCGTGCGCCAGAAAGGCTCGGTCGCGGGGTAGGCCGAAGAGAGGATCAGCGCCCTGAGTCCCTTGCCGTAACGGACGGCGTAGGACTGACCGAGGTAGGTCCCGTAGGAATCGCCGTAGAGGATCATCTTGCGCTTCGGCAGGCCGAGGGACTTGCGGACGGCGTCGATGTCGGCCGCCGAATCCGCGGTCGTATAGCCCTGGTACTTCGGTCCCAGCTGTTTCGCGCAGGCCTTCAGCGCCTTCTGCTGCGGCACCCGTCCCCGCTGGAGTTCCTTGCAGTAGAGCGGGCTGGAGCGGCCGGTACCACGCTGGTCGATCGCAATCAGCTCGTGCCGCTTGAGGAAGGGCGCGAAGACGGCGCCGGTGGGCTTGATCGAATCGAAGTTGGTCGCGGCATAGCCGGGTCCGCCCTCGATGAAGACGATCGCGCCCTTCGATGGACGTGACCGGTCGCCGCGGGGCCGGATCGCGAAACCGATCTTCTGCTTGCCGAGCCGGGGCAGGCCGCGGACCGCCGGCACCTTGATCTGGCCGCAGCGAAATGGCCGGTTGGCGCCGATGTCACAGCTGTGGAGCTTCGGCCGCGCCGAGGTCATGGCTGTGTCATCCGCGGTCGCCGCCGTCGCCGGAAGCAAAAGGCAGACGAGAACCAGGACGATCGATCCAGCCGTGATACGCAGCTTGCCGCTCATGCCTCCACCCTATTCGGGGGCGAGGGCTTCCTGTGATCGCCGCTCGATCAGCCGGTCGATGTCGGCCACCTGCTCGTCGATCCAGTCGCCCGGGGTGCGCGAAACGATTACCTTGCGAAGGCCCTCGGCCCGGCGGCGCCGTTCCTCGGGCGCCATGGTCAGCGCCCGGTAGATCGTGTCGGCCTGGTCCTGAATGTCGAACGGATTGACCGACAGTACGTGTTCCTCGAGCTCTTCGTGCGAGCCCGTGTTCTCGGAGAGCATGACGACGCCGTCGCGCAGGTTGATCGCCGGGGCTTCCTTCGCGACCAGGTTCATGCCGTCGAAGATCGCGTTGACCATGAGCAGGTCGAAGTGCTTGTAGCGGGCCACCGCCTCGGGGAAGTTCTCGTAGACCCGCAGGTCGATCGGCATCCAGTCAGTCGTGCCGTGGCGGTGGTTGACCACGGCGACCAGGGCCTCGATCCGCTCGAGGTACTCGGCGTACTCGGGCACGTCCTGGCGCGAAGGCTGGAGGTGGGCGATGAAGGTGACCCGCTCCCGGAACTCGGGGTGCTGGGCGAGGAAGGTATCGAAGGCGGTGAAACCGCGCAGGATGTTTTTCGAGAGGTCGGCCCGGTCCACCCGCAGGATCAGGTGCTCCCGGCGCCGCGCGAGCACTTCTTTCTCGGCGAGGGCCACGACCGGTGTTTCGGCGGTGCGCTCCAGCCGGGCAGCATCGATCGAGAGCGGATATGCACGGGCGATCGTCTTGCCACCGGGGTGGGTGACGCTCAGCTCGTCGTAGTCGACCTGGTAACCCATCAGCCGCTTGCAGCAGGAGAGGAAGTTGTGGCAATAGGTCGAGGTGTGGAAGCCGATGATGTCGTTGCCGAGTATGCCGGCGAACAGCTCCTCGCGGATCCGGGTCGGCAGGACCCGCCAGCTGTCCGGCTGCGACCAGGGGATGTGGACGAAGTGGTGGATCAAGGCATCGGGGCGGGCCTCGCGGATCATCGCCGGCGCCGTGTAGAGGTGGTAGTCGTGGAGCATCACCAGCGGCTCGTCCAGCCCTTCGATCTGCTTGATCACACAGTCAGCGATGTCTCGATTGACCGCCTGGTAGCCCTCGTCCCAGGCCTGGAACTCGGCCTCCCGGATGTCCGGGGCGTTCGAGAGGTCCCAGAGGTAATGCTGGATGAACCAGAGGATCGGATTGGCGATCACGTTGTAGAAGTTGTCGTAGGCCCAGGGGTCGCTCTCGACCATCAGCACCTTGTATTCGACGCCGTCGACGTCGATTTCGACCGGGCGGTGGTCGTTCTCCTCGGTGACGGCGATGTCCTCTTCGGTCATCGCCGAGGCGATCCAGAGGGTGTCGCGGTCCGCGGCAAGGCCGGAAAGGGCGGTCACGAGACCGCCGCCGCCGCGGGCGAGCACACGGTTGCCGTTCTCATCGCGCTCGAACTGCGCGGGGCCGCGGTTCGACACGATGATCAGGGGCTGCGTTTCGTTCTCGGCGAACGTACTCACTGGTTCAGAGTCTACGTCCCCGGATTTGGCCCGTTGGAATCCGGGCCGGCGACGCGGTCAGGGAGCGGTGATCGCTGTCGGGCGCTCTTCGAGATCGACCTTGACGTTGACTTCGCGGTCATCACGGACGACTCCGAGATCGACCGTCTCGCCGGGCTCGAGCCCGCCGACGATACGGCCGAGGTCTTCTGCCTTCTCAATCCGCTCACCGTTGATCGAGACGATCACGTCGCCGCCGGTGTCGAACACTGAACCCTGGAAGGAGATCCGGTCGTCGCTGCCCTTGATGCCCGCATCGTCGGCCGGGCCATCCGGGATCACCTTGGCGACCAGGGCGCCGGAGTCGGCCTCGATGCCGAGTTTCTCGGCGAGCTGCGGGTAGAGCGGCTGGGTGCTGACCCCGATGTAGGCGTAGTTCGCCTCGCCGTCTTCCTCCAGCTGCTTCGAGGAATACTCGATCGCGTTCGAGGGCACGCCGAATCCGACGCCGTCGCTCGCCCCGGAGCCGCCCTTGATCTGCTGGCTGATGCCGATGACCCGGCCCTGGCCATCGAGCATGGGGCCGCCCGAACTACCGGGGTTGATCGAGGCGTCGGTCTGGATCGCGCCCTCGATCTGGAAGTCGGTCAGGGACCTGACCGACCGGTTGGTCTGGGAGACGACACCGGTCGAGAGCGAATGATCCTCGCCGAATGGTGAGCCGATCACGGCGATCGGCTGGCCGACCACGACGTTGTCGCTGTCGGCGAGCTCGAGCGGCTTCAGGTCGAATTCATTCGGGTCGACCTTGAGCAGAGCGACGTCGGCGAACGGATCGAATCCGAGGATCTCGGCCGGCAGGACGTTGCCGTCGTAGAACTCGACGTAGACCTCTTTCGCCGGGGTCCGGTTCTCGCCTTCGCCGTCGGAGATCACGTGCGCGTTGGTGATCAGCTCGCCGTCGTCGTTCAGTACGAAGCCGGACCCACCGGCCACCTGGACGCCGAACGGACTGTTGGAACCACTGAAGATCGAGCGGACCGAGATCACGCCGGGAACGGCGTCGCGATAGATCCGGGCCGCGTTGAACGCTTCACCGGTGGTGTCGATGACCACCGGATCGCCCGACTTCTCGGGCGGGGCGGTGGCCGCGGGCGGCTTTGCGTCGAGGCCGTCGTCGTCATTGAGGCCGTCATTCGAGCCACAGGAAGCGATCAGCAGTCCGAGCAGGACGATGAGGGTGATCAGCAGCGGCCAGCGCATCGGGAGACCGGCGCGGCGGTTTCGGCTATCGGGGGCAGAAGGCATGACCGCTGAGGATACGCAGGTGGCCGGGCCGGGCCCTCAGGCGAGGTGGTCGAAGCCGGCCGGCGCCTCGCGGTGCCCGCCTTCGTCAACCAGCGTGAACCCGGTCCCCGCGGCGACCCGGCCGATCGCCGTCAGATCCAGATCGAGTGCCCGGAGGGCCTCGCGGGCGGGCTCGAAATCCGGCTCCGGCATGGTCACGGCCAGCTCGTAGTCCTCGCCGCCGGCGAGCGCGAAGTCGCCGGAAGCCCGGCCGGCCGCCGACTCGACCTCGGCTACTCCGGCCTGAGCGGGAACAAGCCGGGCATCGCACGAGATCGCGACCGCAGACATGTCCACGATGTGGCCGAGGTCCTGGGCCAGGCCGTCACTCACGTCGACCATCGCCCTGGCGCCGAGGCGTCCGAGTATCCGCCCCGCATAGAGCCGCGGATTGGGTCGAAGCTGGCGCTCGAGCAGCGCCGTCCGGGCCGCGGGGTCGAGGCCTTCAACGGCCGCGGCGTCGTTTTCCAGCAGCCAGAGCCCCGCAGCGGCCCCGCCGAGCCCACCGGTGACCGCGACCACATCATCGGGCTCAGCGCCCGATCGCAGGACAAAATCGGACACTCCTGCCGCATGCCCGACGACGGTCACGGCCGCGAAGAGCACCGGCGAGGAGACCGTGTCGCCGCCGGCGAGCACCGCCCCGAAAGAATCGGCGGCGGTCATGAAGCCGGCGGCCAGATCCTCGAGGTATCCGTCACCGGTCCCGGGCGGGATTCCGAGGGTCACGTAGGCCTCGCCCGGCTCCGCGGCCATCGCCGCGAGGTCGGAGAGCGCCGTGGCCAGGGCCTTGTGGGCGACCTCCTCGGGCGAACTCCACTCCCTCCGGAAGTGGACACCTTCCACGACGGCATCGACCGAAGTGGCAGTGGCCCCACCGGGCAGGGTGACCGCCGCGTCGTCCCCGATGCCGACATCGAGGCGGGCTGAGCGGCCGCTGCCGGATCGGAGGAGATCGATCAATTCGGATTCTGTGGTGTCGTCATCCATGGCTCTTTGACACTATGACCAGTCGAATGGGCGACGAAAAAGAAAGCCTTCTCCACCGCGTCGGGCATTTTGGCTCCACGGTCGGCAAGAAGGCCCCGCAGAAGCGCTCTACGAAGCTGATCCTCCAGGGCGGATTCGCCTTCCTGATCTTCGCCTTCCTCGTCTTCACGGTTGTCTCCCAATGGTCGGAGCTGCGGGAGAAGGGTGTCGAATTCAACCTGATCTGGCTGCTGCCGGCGATTCTGGCGATGCTGACCTACTACACGCTGAGCGCCTCGGTCTGGGGCCTGATCCTCAAGTTCATGGGAACTCCGGTGTCGCCCGGCGAGACCCAGAAGATCTGGGCCCAGCCGCTGTTGGTGCGCTACATCCCGGGCAGCGTGCTCTTCGTGCTGGCCCGCGTGATCATGGCCGAGAAGGTCGGTGTGTCAAGAAGGGTCTCGACCGCCGGCATCGTCTACGAGCAGGCGGTCTCGATCGCGGCCGCGCTGACGATTGCCAGTTACTTCCTGATCGCCCACCCTGACCTGCAGGACAACCCTTTCCGGTGGATCCCGCTGCTGGTAACACCGCTGCTGGTGCTGTTCCTCCACCCGCGTATCTTCGGGCCGTTTTCGACCAAGGTGCTGACCGCCCTCGGGAGGGAGCCGCTGCCGAAGACGATGTCCTTTGGCGGCGTGCTGACCATCTTCGTCAGTTACGTCGCCCTGTGGTGCATCATGGGCCTCGGTGTCTACTTCGCCGCGAGGTCGGTCCATTTCCTCGACATCAGCGATCTGCCGATCGTCGCCGCCTCACAGATGATCGGATTCCTCGCCGCGGTCATCTCGGCCGTGACCCCGGCCGGACTGGGCGTGCGTGATGCGGCCTTCGCCTGGGCGGTCAAGACGACGCTGCCGAGCGGTGACTTCGGCGTCGGCGCGGCGATCGCGATCGCGGTCCGGGCAACCCAGACTGTGGTCGAGCTGATCTACGTCGGAGTGGTGACCCTGTTCGCACGGCGTTCAGGCGATGAGGACGTGGTCGAGGCCCTCAAAGAAGAGACTCAGGCGGGTTGAATTAGCCCGGTGGTGAGGCTCCGCCGCCGGGGGAGATTCCGCCTCCGGGTGGGCTGACTGGCGCGGCGGGTGCTGCCGGTGCGGCTGGCGCTGGTGTTCCGTTGCCGGTTCCAGCAGGCTCCTGGCCTCCGGCGCCCTCGGTGTAGGCGTTTGAATCCTTCTTCTTTTCACCGCCGGTGTCGGTGGTGGCATCGGTTTCTGCGGAGTCGTCGTATTCACTCGACGAGCCCGCGGAGACCGTGTATTCGCCACCGAAATCGCCGAAGACCATCGGCTCGTCCGGAACCGGGTACGACACACAGGGGACCGCGGCGTTCGTATAGAAGTTGTTCCAGATATCGGCCGGCAGGGTGCCACCGGCAACCCCGGGCATGCTGATGCTGTTCGACTCGGGGTAGCCGACCCAGGTCGACGTGGCGAGGTTCGGCTGGTAGCCGACGAACCAGGCGTCTGTGAAGTTGTCGGTGGTACCCGTCTTGCCGGCCTGACCCGAGCATCCGGTGTAGGCACCGACGCCGGTGCCGCCCGTGATGTTCGCGCTGAGGACCTTGTAGACCTCGTAGGCCACCGGTTCCGCCAGCACACGCTTGGACTGGCCTTCGCCGGGCCGGTCCTCGTCCCCGTTCGGGAACATGACCTTCTTGATCGCGGTGGGCTCGCGGCGAACTCCGCCGGCGGCGAGGGTCGAATACGCGGAGGCCATCTCCAGCGGGGTGACGCCGAGCTTGAGACCACCGAGGGTCTCGGCCGGGAAACCGTCGAGCTTGGTCTTGATGCCGAGCGTTTTGGCCATCTCGGCCACCTTGTCCGGGCCGAGGTCGAGCGCAAGCTGCATGTAGACCGTGTTGTCCGAGGCCAGCGTCGCGTCGAACAGACTGATCGTGCCGGAGTACGAGTCGGCGTAGGTGGAAACGTCGATCTGGCCGTAGTTCGGGTCGAAGAAATCGAGCGGCTTGGACTCGTAAAAAGTGGAGTTCGGGTCGATGCCTTCGTTGATCGCTTCGGTCAGGGCGAACACCTTGAAGGTCGATCCCGGCTGGCGGTGGCCCTGGGCCGCAAGGTTGAACTGGCTCTCGTCGTATGAGGCCGAGGAGACCATCGCCTTGACGTTGCCATTGCGCGGGTCGATCGCCACCAGTGCGCCCGAGGGGCCGCCGGTGTAGAGGACTGAAGAGATCGCGGAGAGGCCGGCTTCCTGCATCGCGGGCTCGATCGTCGTGTAGACCTTGAGGCCGCCGCGCCGGACCGTGTTCACGCCGTATTTCTTGATCAGCTCGGATTCGACGTAATCGAAGAAGAACGGTTCCTGGCGGTCGAAAAGGCCCTCGACCGGATCGAGCTGCAGTCCGGCATTCTTGGCGGCCTTGGCCCGGGCCTTGGTGATGTAGTCGTTTTCGGCCATCGAGTCGAGGACTTCGTTGCGCCGCTGGAGCGCGCCCCGGGAGTTCTGGATCGGGTTGTAGTCGGTCGGGGCCTGCGGCAGGCCGGCGAGCAAAGCGGCCTGAGGCAGCGACAGCTTCTCGACCTTGCTCGAGAAGTAGACCCTCGAGGCGGCTTCCGCGCCGATCGCGGTGCGTCCCTGGTTGGTGCCGTAAGGAGCGGTATTCAGATAGGACTCGAGGATCTGCTTCTTGGTGTGGTCCTTCTCGTAGTCGAGGGCCATCTGGGCTTCTTTGATCTTCCGCTTGTAATCGCGCTCCGGATTGGTGATGTAGAGGTTGCGCATCAGCTGCATGGTCAGTGTCGAGGCACCCTCGGAGATCTCCCCGGATTCGAGGTTCTTTGTCGCTGCACGCAAAACGCCCTCGATATCGACGCCGTTGTGCTTGTAGAAACGCTTGTCCTCGATCGCGATCGTCGCTTGCCGGAGGCTCTCCGGAATCTTGTCGAGCTTGACCGGGGTGCGGACCTCATCCGAATCGATCAGGCCTAGCTTGGTGCCGTCACCGGCGTAGATGACCGAGTTCTGGCCCTTGTCGATCGGCTTCAGGCGGGAGACGTCCGGGGCGTCACTGGCGATGCTGAAGACCCAGCCGCCGCCTGCAAGCACTGCTGTCAGCAGCAATCCACCGACTACCGCAGCGGCCGCGACAATCTTCTTTCGCGGACCGCCCTGGCGCCGGCGCACACGTCTCTGGCGCCTGGTCATGGTTAAAAGAGTAGCGACGACAAGGTTTGCACCGGGTAAAGGCAGCGGATCAGCACCCGGGATTGCATCTTTGGCCGCGATTTCCCGTGATCACGATAGGAAACCGCGGCCAGAGCTGTCCGGATCCGCCGGATTGTCTCAACTGTGAGAATGCCCCGAGCCGATGGAAGCAACCCTCCCCCCAGCTGCCCCGCCACCTCTCCCGCCTCCCGACCCACCGGCCGAGCCGGAAGCCACCAGGGATCCCGGCGTATTCCCATTTGCGACCTGGGGACCCTGGAGTGCGCTCGGCGCGACAGTCGCGGCCCTGATCGCCGGCCTGTCGATCAGCCTGCCCTTCATCATCGTCGACGGCGGCGACCCCGACGACTTTGCGCTCGCCACCACGATCGCGATCCAGATCTGCACCGCCATCGGTTTCATCGGGATTCCTTTCCTGCTGGCCCTGATGCCCGGCGGCGGCCCCAGGGCAGCCCTCGGGCGTCTCGGGTTCAAGGCGTTCAGCGTGGCGAAAGCGGCCAAATGGATCGCCATCGGGACCGTGTCTTACATCGTGTTCGCCTACGTCTACTCGATCCTCATCGGCACGCCGGATCAAGACGACATCGCCGGCGATTTCGGCCCGATCCCGCTCCAGATCCTGATGATCGCGGTGATCGCCCCGATAACCGAAGAGGTCTGCTTCCGCGGCATGCTCTTCGGCGGGATCCGCACGCGGCTGCCGCTGCCGTTCGCGGCACTCGCCGCCGGCGCCGTGTTCGGCCTGCTCCATTATTCCACCGGCTGGTCCACGGTTCCGATGCTGATCGTCTTCGGCGCCATCCTCGCCGTGGTCTTCGAGAAGACCGATTCGATCTGGCCCGCGATCATCATGCATGCCATGAACAACGGCATCGCCCTGGTCGCCCTGAACTCCTAGAGGGCCTCTAGGATCCGGTGATGGACCGACTGAGCAAAACCCGCGACCATTTGATCGAACTTCTGCGCCAGCATTCGCTGGTGCTCGGCGAGGTGACCCTCTCCAGCGGAGCGACCGCTTCGTATTACGTCGACGTGCGCCGGACGATCATGCAGCCCGCCGGTCTCACCGCGGCCGGCAAGTTGATCGCGATCCACGCCACGGCCCTCGACTGCAGCGCGGTCGGCGGCCCGGTCATGGCCGCGATCCCGCTGGCCTGCGCGGCGATCGCCGTGCCCGAGGGCCGGGGCCTGAACGGCTTCTTCGTACGTAAGGAACGGAAGGAACACGGACTTCAGCGCTGGGTCGAAGGTGCCGCCCAGCCGGGCGACCGCGTACTGGTCGTCGAAGACACGGTCACGACCGGCGGTTCCACCGTCTCGGCAATCGAGCGGATCCGGGACGAAGGCTTCGAGATCGCCGGGGTCCTGAGTGTGGTCGACCGCCTGGCCGGCGGCGCCGAGAAGATCGCTGAAGCGGCTGGGGCTCCTTACGAGGCGCTGACCACGATCGACGACGTCTACCCGGACCGGCCGGACAAGTAACGAGGTCCGGTCTGGCGTGCATGTCCGGCGCCCCACGCCGGGGATGCTTGCCAGACCTCAGGTTCAGTTCTGGTTCTGCTTCGCCCGGTCCGCCGCGTCGGCCCCGGTCTTGGTCACGACGATTTTGCCGGCTGCACCGCCGAGGACCCGGCGGATGAGTCCTGGCATCAGGATCTTCAGCACAGCGATCAGTGCGTAGGGCCGCGGCACGTACCGTTCAGCCTTGCCGCCTGGCCCGGCGTCGTAGATCGCTTCGGCCGCTTTGTCGGCTGAGGTGACCATCCAGCGGGTCGCGATCTTGCCGGTCAGCTCGTCGGCCGGGAAGCCCTCGGTCTTGACGAAACCGGGCAGGACGAGGCCGACGTGCACGCCGTTCGGCTGCTCCTCGAGGTAGAGCGAATCGGTCCATCCGGCAACCGCGTACTTCGAGGCCGAATAGGCGCCGTCGCCGGCCCGGGAGATCCGGGCCGCGGTGCTGGCGACGTTGACGATCGAGCTCGGAGCCGAGTCCCGGAGCAGGGGCAGCATGACTTCGGTCAGTCGGACCATTGAGTCGAAGTTCAGGTCCATCGTGCGGCGCACGTTGTCGTACCCCTCGTCGGCGAAGGTGCCGCGCCACGAGGCGCCGGCGTTGTTGACCAGCAGGTCGAGCCGCTCGTGGTGCTCCTGGACGTGGGCGAGGACCCGCCCGGGAGCGTCTTCTTCGGTCAGGTCGACCGCGACGTACGTGGCCGACACCGGAAGCTTGCTGACGAGTTCGCGCAGCCGGTCCTCCCGACGGGCGACGAGGACGAGTTTGGCGCCGGGAATCTGGGAAAGTCGCCACGCCGTGGCCTCTCCGATTCCGCTCGAGGCGCCGGTTATGAGTGCGGTGATCGGCCGGTTCTCCATACGCGGGAGCCTACGCCAGCAGGTCCCGGACCGCTTCGGACAAGACTTCGGTGTGGCGGTCGACATCGGCCTGCGTGGTCGAGGGCGACATCAGCGCCATGTTGTGGAAGGGCGTGATCAGCACGCCGCGGTTGAGTGCGTGGATGTGGAGGAACCGCTCGAGGTCGGCGTCACAGGCCTCGTGGGCTTCGGTGCCGTTCCGGGCCGGCACTGCCTCGAAGCGGTATTCGGCCCGGGCGCCCAACTGGGTGACGCTCCAGGGCAGGTCGTTTTCGTCGATCACCGACTGAACCCCTTCGGTGAACCGGGTCGCCAGCGGGATCGTGTATTCGAAGGCCTCGTCGGTGAGCACTTCGGACAGGGTCGCCCGGACCGCCGCCATCGAGAGCGCGTTGCCCGCCAGGGTGCCACCGACGCCGCCGGTGTCCTCGTAGTCGGCATCGGCCTGGTCGAAGAGCCGCTCGGTCACTTCATCGGTCATCCCGAGCGCGCCGGCCGGGACTCCGGAGCCGATCGCCTTGCCGATCGTGAAGAGGTCGGGCTCGAGGTCCCAGGCCTTCGTGCAGCCGCCGGCCCCGGCCGAGAAGGTGTGGGTCTCGTCGATGATCAGCAGGGTGCCGTGCTCATCGGTGAGCTCCCGCAGCGCTTCGTGGTATCCCTCGTCGGGCAGCACGATGCCCATGTTGGTCATCGCCGGCTCGGCCAGCACGCAGGCGATCTCACCGGTGGCCAGAGCCTTTTCCAGAGCGACGAGGTCGTTGAATTCGACCGCGGTCGTGGTCACCGCGGGGTCGACCGGCGGGCCGACGTTGCCGGCCCGCGAGACGGTGCTGCCGTCAGGGCCGGCCACAGCGAAGGACTCGTCAACCGAGCCGTGGTAGCTGTAGCTGTAGACCAGAACCTTCGGCCGGCCAGTGATCTGGCGGCAGATCCTGAGCGCGGCACGGTTGGCGTCGGTGGCGGTGAGCGTGAACATCCAGCGGTCGAGTCCGAAGCGCCGCTGAAGCTCCTCCCCGACCCAGGCCGCGTTCTCGGTCGGCAGCATCGTCGTGATGCCCATCTGCTCCTGGGCTGTGATCGCACGGACCACGGGCTCGGGGTCGTGGCCGGGCATCGCTCCGGTGTCGCCGAGGCAGAAGTCGATGTAGGTGTGGTCGTCGACGTCGATGATGCGGGCGCCGATCGCGATCTTCGCGAAGACCGGGAAGCCACCGGCCCAGCGCATCATCCAGGGCATCGGCACGCCGCCGACCAGTGATTTCTGCGCCCGTTCGTAGAGCGCCTTCGACTTCGGGTTGGACTCGACGAACACCTTCAGTTCGTGGTCGAGGCAATCGGTGAGACGGGCGCGATCGATCACGGTTCCGGTGGTCATTGGCCCATGGTAGCCGCAGACATCCAATTCGATGCCTGGCTCGTAGACCTTCAAGGATTAGGCATGCCACAACTTTTTTCGGCACAAACCATAAAATAGGCTGGTGACAGCTCCCCCTCCCGAAGAAGGCAGCGGCGAACCGGCGGGTCCGGGTCCCCAGCTGGACCTGCCGCAATCGGCGCTCGAACGCATCGAATCCCGTGGAAAGATCCGCGGGCGGCTCGGCCTGCTCGGTCCCGCATTCGTGGCCGCCGTGGCCTACATCGACCCGGGCAATTTCGCGACCAACTTCGAGTCCGGTGCCAAGTTCGGCTACACCCTCACCTGGGTGATCGTGATGGCCAACCTGATGGCCATGCTGGTCCAGTACCTCTCGGCCAAGGCCGGCCTGGCGTCGGGGCGCAGCCTGCCGGAACTCTGCCGCGAAACCTTTCCCCGGACCACCAACTTCTTCCTCTGGATCCAGGCCGAAATCGTCGCGATCGCCACCGACCTGGCCGAATTCCTGGGCGCGGCGATCGGGCTGAACCTGCTCTTCGGCATTCCGCCGTTCCCGGCGGGGTTGATCACGGCGGTGATCGCGATCGGCATCCTCACTCTCGAGCAGCGCGGATACCGCAAGTTCGAACTGGCGATCATCGGCCTGCTGGGGCTGGTCGCGCTCGGTTTCCTCTACGACATCATCGCGGTCGGGGACCAGTCGGCGTCGGGAATAGCCGAAGGGCTGATCCCCGGTTTCGAAGGTTCGGAGTCGGTCCTGCTCGCGATCGGCATCATCGGTGCCACGGTCATGCCGCACGTGGTCTACCTCCATTCCGCCCTGGTCCAGCGCCGGATCGTTCCGAAGAACGAGGAGGAGCGCCAGAAGATCCTGCGCTTCACCAAGATCGACTGCATCGTCGGCCTCAGCATCGCCGGCGTGATCAACCTCTCGATGCTCTTCGTCGCCGCGGCACTCTTCAAGAGGACCGGCAACCTCGACATCGATTCGATCGAAGGCGCTCACGCCGGCCTGATGACCGTGGTCGGCGGCGGGGCCGCGATGGCCTTCGCGGTCGCCCTGCTCGCGTCGGGCCTCTCGTCCTCGAGCGTCGGCACCTACGCCGGCCAGGTCGTGATGCAGGGCTTCATCCAGCGAAAGATCCCGCTCTACGTCAGAAGGCTGGTCACCATGACGCCGGCCCTGGTCGTGCTCGCGATCGGCCTGCCGACCACCCAGACCCTGGTCTTCTCCCAGGTCATCCTGTCCTTCGGCATTCCTTTCGCCCTGGTCCCCCTGATCATCGTCACCAGGAAGACCGAGCTGATGGGAACCCTGGTCAACGACACCAAGACGACGGTGGTCGCCTGCCTGATCGCGGCGATCATCATCGCCCTGAATACCTACCTGATCTTCGACACGATCCTCGGGTGAATATAGGGTCGGCCTGGATCGGACCTGAAGGCGGCGCCCTATTCAGGCTTACTGGCCACCTGGAAGTCGAAGTCGACCGTATCGCCCTTGACTGACTTGATTGTGGCGGACATCTTGTACGCGGTGCCATCCTTGGCGGTCAGGGTGCATTCTTCGCTTTTGCCCGCCTTGGCCTCCAGGTCGCCCGGACAGACGATTGACTTCGGGGTCTGACCGACCTTGGCCGACAACACTTCGGTGGCCTTGGATTCGATCTCACTCTTCGAGACCGTGTTGTCACCGATCTCGACGCTCTCGCTACACGAGGCTCCCAGGAGCAACGCTGCGAGGAACGGAGCCGCGACCAAGGTCATTCGTTTGACGGGCGTCATGCTCAACATTCGGTCGATTAACGGCGGGAGCAACGAGCCTAACGCGCATCCCGGCCGGGCCCGTCGCCATCGCGGTAGCCCTGCGGTAGATATCGTGCCCTTCGTCTCGGCTGAATCAATCCATCAGGAGGTCACCAGTGAACATCAGAGCAACCGCCACCCTGGGGGCGATCAGTCTCCTGATCCTGTCCGCATGCGGTTCTGGAGAAGCGGACACGGACAGCGCGGCTACGACCGCGATGTTCCACCGGCTGGCAGATCGTTACGGCTTCAGCGAAGAACTGGTCGACTGTGCTGCCGAGGCCGCGAACAAGAACGCAGCCCAGGCCGAAGATGTCGGCGAGGCGAAGAAAATGGACGAGAAGTCGATGCTCGCTTGCCGAAATGAACCGGGCATGAACATTCTGACCGACCGACCGACCGAAGCCCAGGCTTCTGCGTACATGGTTCGGCAAAAGGCGGCGATCACGAGAACTCTGAAAGAAGCGTACCTCCTCCCCACCCGGCCACTCGCCCGGTGCACTTTCGAGAGGGTGAGGCCGCAGATCACGCCCACCCAGCTGGCTACGTTCACGAACTCGAACGGAAATTTGCCCCGGAACAGTGGCTTGAATCGCCTGATCGTACGGGCAAGCAGTAGATGCGTCCTGAGGTGACATACCCCGAGCTGGATTCGAACCAGCGGCCTACTCCTTAGGAGGGAGTCGCTCTATCCAGCTGAGCTATCGGGGCTCGGCTTCCAACTTTATCCGGCTCAGTCTGTCTCGGGATAGGCAAGGGTGGTGCCGGTCACATTACCTTTGCCGTTGAAGTTGACGTAGAGCTGCTGCCGCTCCGTTCCGCCGTAACCGTCGTCGACCTCGCCCGCGCGAAAGATCCATGCCGTCTTTAACGAACGGGACCTGTCGTTGAGCCAGGTCGAACCGAGCGTGTCGAGCACGTCCGCCTGACTCATGCCGTTCAGCGTCTTACACCGGACCATGTCTCCGGCCTCGTTGTCGGTGTCGTCGTAGGAGAGCCATTTGTCGGAATTGAACTCGTAGCTGTCGCAGCTTTCGGGGCCGGAATCGTGGAGGTAGAACGCCACGGCTCCCATCGCCAGAACCAGGAAGACGAGAAACCCGCCGACCAGCCAGGCCCACATTCTCAGCAGCCGATGTGGCGGTTTCGGCTCGCGGTCGCGGGACAAGGGTCACCGACCGGGAATCGGCAGATTCGAGTCACTCACACAACTACTTTCAATCCTTCGCGGCTTCTTCCTGCGTGTCGGCCTCGACCTCTTCGATGTCGTAGAGGCTTTCGCGGGCTACCTGCTTGCCGCGGGAGGTCCAGAGGTAGATGTCGAGGTAGGCGTCGTCGCCGTAGTTCTTGAGTGCGTCCGGGGCGATAAGCGTGAAACGGTCGGCGAAGAGCGGGTCCTGATCGACCGCGGAGCCGTTCAGCTCGGCCGTGGCCGCGAAGGCCTCCTTGATCAGGGAGCGGCCCCAGATCAGGGTGATGTCGGCCTCGCGCCCGTTCTCGCCCTGCCACTTGCCGATGACTTCGTCGCCGAGGTCGATCGCCCAGTCCGGGTTGTCGGCCGCGATCACGTCGGTGAAGTCGACCGACGCCTCGAAGTCAACCGGATCCTCGCCGACCGGCTGGACGAAGGAGACGAAACCGAAGAACTCGATGCCGGTCGGTTCGGCGCCCTCCTCTAGTACCGCCTCGCCGCCGGCGCTTGCCGGAATCCAGACGCGGCCGCTCCAGGCGCGCTCGGGGAACCAGACGATCTCGTCCGGGACCTCGGTGCCCTCCGGCAGGTCCTTGATCTCGGCGCAGGCGTCGCGGAAGACGGAGGAAAGGCGCTCGGCGAAGCGGCCGTGGGGGATGCCGTGCTGGGACGCGTCGGCGATGAAGTGCGGGATGGGACGGTTCTCTAGGGGCATCTCTGGACCCTACGACATCGCTTCGCGCAGCCCGGCGGCCGCTTTTTCCGGCGAGATCACGTTGATGTCGACGCCGGTGGCCATCTCGAAGGCGGAGCTCGGCGCGAGCCGGGGGACCAGGTCGAGGTGCCAGTGGAAGTGCTCGACCCCGCGCGGCGCGGTCTTCACCCAGAGGTTGAGCTGGGGCTGCTGGCCGAACAGCTCGTTCAGCCCTGCGAACGCCCGGCCGAGCATGTTGGCGCCACCCTCGTCGTCTTCGAACCTCGCCCGCGGTCGGCGAGGAATCAAACGCATCTCGTACGGGAACCGCGAGGCCCAGGGACAGATCAGGGCGACTTCGTCGTCGATCGCGACCAGCCGGTCGCCGCGGCGGATCTCTTCGCGGAGAACCTCCCCGAGCAGGCTGGCCCCGGCGGTGCGCTCGCGGTAGGAGTTGAAGCGCTCCCGCTCCCGCGCGACCGCGGCCGGCACGAAAGGCGAGGCGCCGATCTGGGTGTGGCTGTGCTCGAGCGAGGCGCCGGAGTCGGGACCCTCGTTGAGGATCAGCTGTACGTACGGCGCGTCAGACCGCGCGTTCATCCGCCGGCGCCAGGCGGCCACCACGACCTCGAGCTCCGCTGGATCCAGCTGGCCGATCGAGGTGATGTGCCGAGGTGAGTTGATGAGAACGTCGTGAGCCCCGATCGCCGGTCTCGAGGCGAACATGTCCGGCTCGGCCGATCGCGACGAGGCCAGCAACGGGTCGGCGGTACTGGCGAACGCGCCGGCTTCGGTCTCGGCATCGCCCTCGGCGTCTTCTGCCGGGATCAGCGCCGGATAGAGGTTAGGCACGGTCCGGGTCAGCCAGCCGGGGCCGTCGGGGGCCGACCCGTCCGGCCGGTCGGCATCGAGCTCGGGCGGGGTCTGCCCCTCCGAGCCTTCGCAAAACGGGCAACCGTCGGGACCATGCGGCTGCCAGTCACGCAACTCGAACTGGTCGGGCCGCTCGGCCCGGCCGGGAGCGATCAGCACCCGGGTTCCGGTGAGCTGATCGATCCGGATTTCCGGCGAAGCCAATTCTTCAGGCCGGCGGCTCGGGTGCTTCGGGTGCCTCGGGCGGCGGGGGTGGCGGAGGCGGCGCCGGCTTCTCGTAATCCGGGTTGGCCGGGTTGTCCTTGCGGCCGACCACGCTGGGCAGGCTCTTCATGCCTTCCTGGAAGGCAGAGATCAGGTCCATCGGCAGCGGGAAGATCACGGTCGAGTTCTGATTGCCACTGATCTCGAGCAGGGTCTGCAGGTAACGCAGCTGGAGCGATGCCGGGTTGCGGCTGATGATGTCGGCGGCCTGGGTCAGCTTCTCCGCGGCCTGGTATTCGCCCTCGGAGTTGATGATCTTGGCGCGGCGCTCACGCTCGGCCTCGGCCTGACGGGCCATCGCCCGCTGCATCTGTTCGGGAATCTCGACGTCCTTGATCTCGACCGTCGTGACCTTGACGCCCCAGGGCTCGGTCTGCTCGTCGATGATCTTCTGGAGGGATTCGTTGAGCCGTTCGCGCTCGGCCAGGATCTCGTCGAGCTCGGCCTTGCCGAGGACCGCTCGCAACGAGGTCTGGGCGATCTGCGAGGTGGCGATCAGGAAGTTCTCGACGTCGGTGATCGCCCGGTTCGGGTCGATCACGCGGAAGTAGCAGACCGCGTTGACCGAGGTCGGAACGTTGTCGCGGGTGATGACCTCCTGCGGCGGGATGTTCAGCGTGACCGTTCGCAGGTCGATCTTCACCATGCGGTCGATGAACGGGATCAGCAGGATCAGTCCCGGGCCCTTCATGTCGATCAGCCGGCCCAGCCGGAAGATCACTCCGCGCTCGTACTCGCGCAGGATCTTGATGGCCGAGAAAAGCACCACCAGCAGGAAGATGGCGAAGATCACTACAACAGCGCCCAGGACTTCCATCAGGAATCAGCTCCTTCAATTGTTTGGCTTGAGATTGGGGCCGACCCTTCGGGGCTGACCAGAAGTGTGAGGCCACGAATGCCGTCGACCCGGATGCGATCGCCGACGGTCGCCGACTGCGAAGGCTCGGAGAGCTCGGCCTGCCAGAGCGCGCCGTCGATGAAGACCTGCCCGGAGGGGCTCAGGCCCTGGCGCACGTCGCCGGTCAGGCCAACCAGCTCTTCGGGGCCGTAACGGACCGGCGTCGCCTTGACCGCGCTGACCCGCTCGATCACGAAGAGCAGGAAGGCGCCGAGCACAACCGAGCCGGCGACAACCGCCGGGATCGAGGTCGGGTCGGTATCGCGGTCGAACATGAAGACCCCCGAGAGGATCAGCGCGATGACGCCGGCGATCGAGAGCGGGCGGTAGCGCTTCAGCGCGACGGCGCTGATGAAGAAAGCAACCGAAAGAATGAGCAGGCCGATGCCGCCGGCGGTGGCGTTCAGGTCGATCGCGCCGATCACGCCGAGGACGAGGGCGACGATGCCGACCAGGCCGGAAACGAAACCGCCCGGAGTCAGGGTCTCGATCCCCACGCCGACCAGCCCGAGGGTGATCAGGAGGAAAACGAGAGTCGGATCGGTCAGCTCCACATCTTGAGCGTAACGGTCGGGCGCACCCGGGAGGCGACTGAAGCGTCAGCCGCCCTTGCCTTCGATGGCGTAGGTCCTGATGTCGGCTTCCAGCTCCTCCTGGCTGGTGTACGGGCCGAACTTGGTGAAGGTCTGCTCGCCTTCGGAGTTGAAGAACACGGTCGCCGGGATGCCGGCAGTCACTCCGATCGAGTTGCCGATCTCCTTGTCGTGATCGGAGTAGCTCGGGTAAGGCACCTGGTGGTCGTCGAGGAAGTCCTTGGCTGAAGCCGTGTCGTCATTCGAATCGACCCCGAGGAAGGCCACGACCTTGCCGAGGTTCGCGCTCGCCTGCTGGAAATGGGGGAACTCTGCCCGGCAGGGACCGCACCACGACCCCCACACGTTGACCACCTTGGGGAAGCCTTCGAGCTCGTCGATGCGAGAGTCGAACGCTTCCTTGCCGCCGTCAAGGACCTCGTCACCCTGCTTGTGGAGGGCGGCCAGCGGGGGCGGGGAGCCGGCCAGCTTCTTCGCGTAATCCGGCGGCGGAGCGCCACTGTCGCTGGAATCGCCGGACCCGCAGGCGATCAGGGCGAAGGCGCAGATCGAGGCGATCAGGGCGGCCGCGAGGGTGCGGAAACGGGTGTGAGGCGACTTTGACATGTCAATACTGGTTAAATACACGTATCTGATCCTTGCAGGGTCAGGTCACGGAGGTTTGCGGCGGCCGACAATCATTTGTCGCCGGCGGAGATTTTCCATCATCCAACTCGTCCGGGCTGGACCAGGATCATGGTCCGGACTACCTACAAAGGCTTAATGGCCCCGAGCACAGCAGCGCCCGTCAAGCAGACGGCCCCTTCAGCTTCAGACATCGAACAAGCATCGGCATTTGCCCGTGAGCCGTTCCTCCTGGGCGATGAAAGTGCCGACGCGCTGCTGCCCGGAACCGCCCGGCGGCGGGCGCTGGATGCCGCGCTGGCCGAGATCGACGCCGGAAACGAAGAACCGTCGCTCCAGTGGCGCCGGAACTTCTCGCTGCTGCTCGGCCTCGAACGCCTGATCAGCGACGAACCGCCCAAGCTGCGCGACGGAGCCGAGCTCAACCCCCATCAGGTCGACGCCCTCTCCGGCACGCTGACCGAGCTCCTGGCCGAGCAGCAGGTCGCGGCCGACAACGACGCGATCGAGTTCTCGGCGATCGAAGAAGTGCCCGAGGACGAAGACGAGGACGAAGACGGGGACGTCGACGAGGACGAAGACGCCGAAGAGGATCTCGAAGCACCCCGCGAAGAGGAAGACGAAGAGCCCCAGGACTGGACCGAAGAAAAGGGCGACGAAGACGAAGACGTCGACGTCGAGGCCGCCGGCGAAGACGCCGGCGCCGAGCGCCGCTTCTGGTTCGAACACGCCACCGGGGCCGGCAAGACCGTCGCCGCGGTCGGCTTCATCGACGCCACCCGCACCGGCGGCGTCCTGATCCTCACCCACCGCCGCAACCTGGTCGACCAGTTCATCGGCGAAATCTCCGACCGCGGATACAAGGAGCGTCTGCGCCCGCCTCTGCTCGACGGCCGCGACGAAGCCGATGGTCCGGTCACGGTCGAGACCTACCAGTGGTTCGTGCGTAACGCCAAGCACGTCTCCGACGCCTACACCGTGGTCATCTGCGACGAGGCCCACACGGCTCTCGGCGAGAAGACCAGCGCCTGCATCCGGGCCTGGACCGGACCGATCTTCATCGGCATGACTGCGACCGGCGCCCTGATCGCCCGACACGTCGCCGACCTCTTCCCCACCCAGACTTCCCGTTTCGACCTGGCCCAGGCCGCCCGCCGTGGCGTGATCTCGCCGCTGCGCTGCCTGCGCATCCCGCCCGGCCCCGGAGTCAGGACGATCGCCAAGGTGCCCTTGCGCAAAGGCGAGGTCGACCAGGACTTCGACCAGGACGAACTGGCCAAACTGCTCGACCAGGCACCTTTCAACATGGCAATCGCCGACCTCTACAAGTCGCGGTTCCGCAAGGCGCCGGGAGTGCTCTACACGGCCGGCGTCCAGCACGCCAAGAACGTCGCCGCCGCCTTCCGCGAGTTCGATATCAACGCCAAGGCCGTCTCCGGTGAGACGCCCAAACGCGAGCTGACCGAGACCCTCGCCGCCTTCGAGCGCGGAGAAATCGACGTGCTCTGCAACGCGCAGCTGCTCGCCGAAGGCTGGAACTCTCCCCGCGCGACCATCTGCATGCACCTGGCACCGACCGCCTCCAAGCGCATCTACCAGCAGCGGGTCGGCCGCGTGACCCGCCGCGCGCCCGGCAAGGAAGCCGGCCTGGTGATCGACTTCGTCCACCCGGCGACCACCCACGACGAGACCATCGTCACGCTCCACAGCCTGCTCGACCGCGACGTCTACCGTGGCGGAGCGATCGTGGTCGGACCGGTCCGCCGCGGCCGCGGGCGCAAGGTCCGGGTCGAGCGCCGCATCGTCCCCGTCTCCGACGACCCCCAGAAGCGCATCGAAGTTCTCGAGCGCGACATCTGGCGGATCGCCGTCGAGAACCTCGACTACGCCGAGCAGCACGTCTGGGCCGCCCTCGCCGGCGCCCGGGTCACCACCCAGGGATGGCGCCGCGCGAAGGCGATGCTCCAGCACGACAAGACCAAGGAACTGCGCCGCCGCTACCTCCTGACCTGCGTCCAGCGGAACCGCAACGCCCAGCTGAAGATCAAGGCGCTGACCGAGATCGCCAACCTCAAGGACGCCGAGGCCTTCGACGACGCGATCGACATCGTCGGCACCTGGGGCCGCGAGGACAAGCGCGCCGGTACCAAGGTGATGCTCCAGGCGCTGGTCGACAAACGCATCGGCCGGCGCGACCAGGCCCAGGCCTGGGTCTGGCGCCTCGCTTCCTACACCCGCGAGCTCCACGAGGAATACGCCGTCCAGCGCTGGCCCGAGACCAAACGACTGCTCGGCCTGCTGGTCAACTCGGCCGGCCGCGCCCACGGCAAGAACGCGCGCCGCCTGGTCCAGGCGGCACGCAAGCAGGACCGCCGGCTCGCGGTTTCACTGTTGGCCGCTTCGGTCGCCCACACCCCGGAAGGCGAAGAGGTCCTCCGCGGTGCCCGCATGCGCATGGCGAGGAAGCCTTCCGCCGTGGCCCGCGAACTGCTGCGCAACTTCCCGAAGGGCGGCAAGAAGCGCCGCCGCCGCAAGAAGAAGGGCGCGGGAGGGGAGAACCAGAACAACGGAAACCAGCAGAACGGCAAGGTCAAGAAGGACGGCATTGGCAACGGCTCAGAAGCCAAGAAGGAAAAAACCGAAGTCGAAGACCGCTACGAAGGCGAAACCGAAGCCCCCGTCCTGGACGACGGAGACGACGGATTGGAAGCCTGGTCCCCCGAGCACGACCAGTAAGACGAATCGGATTGCCGTGGGGCGCGGCGCGGGCATCCCTGTCCAGGATGCGGTTAGTCGACGGGACGAGAAATCGTTCGCGCTGCGCCCAGGTTGATCCAACAGCGAGGCACCTGGACAGGGATGCCCGCGCCACACCCAAGCCCGACGCACCTATCCAAAGGCGTGGCAGACCGCTTGTACGTATGACTTGCGGATCAGGGCTGAGATCTTCTTGCCGTTGGGGAAATCCGATTTCGGGGTGACCTGGATGTTGACCATGTAGGCGATCGAGCGCTTTCCGTCGGCACTCGAAGCCGCGAAGGTTCGGTAACCGGGGAACGAGCCGCTGTGGCCGTAGACGACGCCGCACTTCGAGGTGTAGCGGAAGAGGCCCAGGCCGGCTTCATTCCTGCCCGGTCCGGGCGGCTGCGACTCGCCGAGGGTCCACCTGCGCTGCGCGTGCTTCAGGTTCTTGCCGAAAAGCTTGCCGCCGACGTAACCCCGGAAGAAACGGCCGAGGTCAGGCAGGGTCGAGACGATGGCGCCCGACGCCCAGGCGCTCGAAGGGTTGACGAACTCGGAGATGTCGTTCGGCGGGTTCGGTGGATCGATGTCGTAGCCTCGAATGAACGGCCTGGGCATGGCGATGACGCTCGGAAGTGAGGTGCGGGTGAGGTTGAGCTGCCTGTAGACCTCGCGCTTGAGCAACCGCTTGTAGGAGACCCCGGTGGCCTTCTCGGCCATCAGTCCGACCACGATGTTGTCTGTGTCGGAATACTCGTACGTGCTTCCCGGCCTGTGGGTCAGCTTCGTGTTCTTGACGTACCGGATGATCTGCTGCGGCGAGAAGTACCGCTTGAGGTTGGACCCGAAGTCCTTGCGGAAGTTGTCGTTCTTGATGTAGTCGGGCAGTCCGCCGGTGTGATGGAGCGCCTGGCGCAGAGTGACCCTGTTTGCCTTCGGCAGTTTGCCCGGGAGGAGCTTGCCGATCGTGTCGCTGAGCTTCAACTTGCCCTTCCTGACCAGCGAGAGCGCGACGGCGCCACTGAAAGCCTTGGCCACGCTGGCGATGCGGAAGTGCTCGTTCAGCTTCGGGGCCGCGCCGGTAGCGAGGTTGCCCTTACCGCGGGCGAAGAACTGGGTGCGCCCGTTGCCGGTCACCAACACGGAGATTCCGGGAGGGGAGTTCTTGACGGCCAGGACGTCGTCGATCGACTTGACCAGGGCCTTCCTCGTCGCCTGGCTCGCGGTGGCAGTCGAAGTCACGACCGACCCACCGATGACCAGGGCGGCAATCGCCACCAGGCAGGACAGAACACGAGGCTTCAGTGGCGGATTCATTGGCAGGACCATATTTGGCCTAACACAGGACTGGCAATGAAAGTCGCGGATATACGCCTACTTTCATTGCCAGTTCTGGCCGCGGGATCCGTGGTGGTTCAGTCAGAGCCGGGGCCGGTAGGCGGTCAGGGCGCGTTCGTTTGCCCGCAGCCACGTCGCCGAGTACTTCCAGTCGGGCAGGGCTTCGGCGAGTGCCGCCCAGAACCTCCGGGAGTGATCGTGGTGGCGGATGTGGATCAGTTCGTGGACGACCACGTACCGGAGGGCGTGATGGGGACCGATCACCAGCCGCCAGTTGAAAGAGAGCGTGCCCGAGGTCGAGCACGATCCCCACCTCGTCTTCTGGTCGCGGATCGAGATCCTGCCGGGATGGAGGTCGAGCCGCTCCGCCTCTTCGGCCGCCACCTGGCCGATCCGCTCCCGGGCTTCACGCCGGTACCAGCGGTCGATCGCTCTAAAGACCTGCTTCCTGGCGCCGCCAACCGACAGCACGCCGGGGTCTGGCTCTTCGAAGACCAGCTGACCGAATTCTGCCGCGACCACCGGCCTCTCGTGCCCCTCAACCAGCCTCGCGACCGCTTTGCCCGTGCCGGTCGGCTCCACCGGAATCGCCTGGCCTTCGAGCCAGATCACGCCCGTGCGAGAGAGGTCGACGCTGGAATCAGTCAGTCGCGACATCGAGGTGCACCTCCCCCGCGTTCAGCGATGACAGGCAGCCGACCGGGCTCTCCACGAGCAGGTTGCCCTCGCGGTCGATGCCGGCCGCGGTGCCGTTGCCGTCCTGCCAGCTCACCCGCCTGCCGAGCAACGCGTCACGGGCGGAAAACTCCTTCAGGGTTTCGGAGACCGGTGAGTCGAGCCGACGGCCGAGGCTCTCGTTGAGCGCGATGATCGCCGCCGGGATGGTAGCCCCGTGATCAACCGACGCCGCCCGCTCACGGACATCGTCCGGGAACTCCTCCTGTGGGACCGCGACGTTGAGCCCGATCCCGATCACCGCCCAGCCGTCCTGAGGACTTGCCTCGACCAGAATGCCGGCCACCTTGCGTCCCTCGATCCAGACGTCGTTCGGCCACTTGATCTGGGCCCGTTCGACCCCGAGCGACTCGATCGCCTCGCAGACGGTCACGCCGACCTGGAGCGGCAAGGTGCTCGGGACTTCGACCGACCGCCGCAGCACCACTGAATAGGCGAGCGCTCCGGCCGGCGACAACCAGGGACGTCCCTGACGGCCGCGGCCACCGGTCTGCCCTTCGCTGGTGACCAGGGCTCCAGACCCGGCACCGGCCTCGGCCAGTCGTCGGGCCTCGGTGTTGGTCGAGCCGATCGAGCGGAAGTGGAGATGGGGCCGACCAATCAGCATCGCCGGATCCTAGCTGGACAGGGACCCGGGACTCGCCGTATAGTCAACGCGAAACTTCGAGCAGGGGAGATTTTCATGATCGATCGATTTGGGAAGGGTGGCAACCGCTCCGCATTCTGGACGCTGGTGGTCGTGGCCCTGGCCGCGGTCCTGATCCCGGCCTCCATGGCCGACGCCAGGATCAAGCCGAAGACCGGTGTGTATTACGACGCGACGAGTGTCAGGGCGCCGGGCAACGGATACATCCAGACGGCCAACGGCAAAGTGTTCGGCGCGGGCTTCAACGTCAGGTTCAAGACCAGGAACGGCAGGAAGTGTGTGCCCGCCGGCTTCATCGAAGCCAACGGTTACATCAGCATGGTGTTCGATACGAAGAAGAAGACGAAGCCGGACCGGAAGAACAGTTTCACCGTCAAGAACAAGAGGTCACGGTTCAATCCCGGGCTCAGGGGCACGGTGACCGGCCATTTCAAGAGCAGGAACAAAGCGGCCTTCAGGGCCACACTCAAGGCCGACGGCTGCACCGCCAAAGTCCACTACACCAAGGCGGTCTGGTCAACCGGCGGCTAGATCGTCCAGCAAGGCTTCGAGCAACCCGTCGATGTCGTGGCGGGTTGCTTCGATCGCCACTTCGAGCCCGGCCTCGCGCGCGGCCTCAGAGGTGATCGGGCCGATCGAGACCAGCTTCGCTCCGGCCGGCAGCCCGTCCGGCATCACTTCGATCAGGCGATTCACGGTTGAAGCCGAAGTGAAGGTCACATACTCGGCCGAGGCGGCGGCTTCGAGGGCGGCCGGCTCCGGGGCTTCGGCGACCGTCCGGTAAAGCGGCATCACGTCGACCACGGCGGCGTTGCGGTCACGCAGGGTCTCCGGCAACAGCTCCCGCGCTTCTTCGGCCCGCGCGATCAGTACTCCCTTGCCGTCGAAGTTGACTGACTCCAGTTCTTCGAGCAGCCCTTCGGCAACGAACCGCTCCGGGATGTAGTCGGCCTTGATGCCGTGCTCGGCCAGGGCCCGGTTGGTGCCGGGTCCGATCACGGCGATCTCGATGCCGGCGAGGTCACGCGCGTCCATCTTCGCCTCCTCCAGCAGGTCGAAGAAGCAGTCCACGCCATTGGCTGAGGTGAAGCAGATCAGGTCGTACATGTCTTCGAGGAAGCGGTCGAAAGCCTGGCTGATGCGTTCGTCCCCGCCGGAGATCGGTTCAATGCGGATCGCCGGCAGCTCGATCACCTCGGCCCCCAGCCCACGGAGGCGACTACTGAGGCCGCTGGCCTGGGCGCGGGCCCGGGTGACCACGACCTTTCGGCCGAACAGCGGGCGGTCCTCGAACCAGGAGAGGTTCTCGCGGTGACGGGCGACCTCACCAATCACGATCAGAGCCGGCGCCTTGATCTCGGCTTCGGCGACACGCTCGGCGATCGTGGCCAGGGTCGCGGTGACGGCCCGCTGGTGCGGGGTCGTGCCCTGCTGGATCGCCGCCGCCGGCTGATCGGCCGGCCGGCCACCCTCGATCAGGGCCGCCGCGTTCTGGGCGAGGCGCTTGACACCCATGTAGAAGACGAGGGTGCCGGGGAAAGAAGCGAGCGCCGGCCAGTCGAGTGCCGTCTCCGGTTTGGCCGGATCTTCATGCCCGGTCACGAAGGCCACCGCCGACGCATCGTCGCGATGGGTCACCGGGATGCCGGCGTAGGCGGTGGCGGCGATGCCGGCGGTCACGCCCGGGACCACCTCGAAGCCGAGACCCGCCGCTTTCAGCCCTTCCGCCTCTTCGGCGCCGCGGCCGAAGAGATACGGGTCGCCGCCCTTGAGCCGGACGACTTTCAGGCCCTTGCGCCCGCTCTCGATCAGCTTTTCGACGATCTCCTCCTGCGGCACGCTCGGCACCCCGGGCTGCTTTCCGACGTAGACCAGCTCGGCGTCCTCCCGGGCACCGTCGAGCGCGGTCGGCGGGATCAGCCGGTCGTAGTAGATGACGTCGGCGATGCCGATCAGCTCAAGGGCCCGCGCCGTCATCAGGCCCGGGTCACCCGGCCCGGCGCCGACGAGGTAGACCATTCCGGCCGACTCGCTCATCCGGCCGCGGCCGCCGTTTCAAGGATCTCTGTGGCACCGGCCACGGACATGCGTCGCGCCAGCTCGGTGCCGACCGTCTCCGGATGGGCAGGGTCACCTTCGAGCCGGTCCCGGACCCAGGCCGAGCCGTCGGCCAGGCCGGCGAATCCTTCGACCACCAGGCGCTCGCCCTCGTGGCGGGCGTGGATGCCGACCGGGCTCGAACAATCCGCACCGAGCCCGACAACCGCCGCCCGCTCGGCCAGGAGTTCGCATTCACTCTTGAGGTCGTTGATCTGCCGGAAGCCTTCGTCGTCGCCGGCCTTCGACTGGACGACCAGCGCGCCTTGCCCGGCGGCCGGCGTCATCTGTCCAAGGGGAATGGCGAAGGAGATCTGGTCGGCGCGGTCCAGCCGGTTCAGTCCGGCGACGGCCAGGATGATCGCGTCGGCTTCCCCCGCCTCCAGCTTTCGCAGGCGGGTGTCGACGTTGCCTTCGAGCGCGACCGGCTCGAGGTCCGGCCGGATCGCCAGGAGCTGGGCCCGGCGGCGCAGGCTGACCGTGCCGACGCGGGCGCCTTCCGGCACGTCGTCAAGGCTCGTCCCCGGGCCGATCCAGGCGTCGCGCGGGTCCTCGCGGTCCGGGACCGCGGCGATCACCAGGCCGGAAGTCATCACGCCGGGCAGGTCCTTGGCCGAATGCACGCCGGCCTCGGCCTCGCCGTCCAGCACGGCCCGCTCGACGCCGCGGACGAAGCGCTCCTTGTCGTCGGCCGTGGTATCCGTCTCGGCCTTGATCAGCTCGGCGCCTCCCAGCTGATCGGCAACGATTCCTGACTGCGCCAGCGCGAGGGCGCTGGACCGCGTCGCGATGCGCATCAGATGGCCGGTCCCACGATTTTCGTGGATGACAGGTGCGTGGCGGGCGGATGATGGGCGTTGCATGATGCCGAAGGGGATGCTGGTGGCATCTTCGAGCCATCAGGTGACGCCCAGCGCCGCCCGCCGGGTGCATGGCGCCGCGAAATCGTGGGTCCGGCCATCTAGGCCTAGCCCTCTTCTGATTTTTGGCGGATCGGTGTGACCGAAGCGCCGGAATCGCCCTCGATCGAGGTGTCGACATCGAGGCCGAACAGCTCGCGCAGGGTGTTCACGTTTTCGTAAGCCTCATCGGACCCGGCCGATTCCTTGAGCTTCATGGTCGGCTCGTGAAGCATGCGGCTGGCGATCGCGCGGGCCATCGTCTCCACCCGGCGGCGGTCGGAGTCGGAGAGGTCTTCCCAGCGGTTGTCATTCTCGGCGATGACACGGCGCACGATCTCGTCCGAGCGCTCGCGCAGGGCGATCACGGTCGGTACCACTTCGAGGGAAGCGAGCCAGCGCTCGAACCGGTCGAGTTCGACTTCGATTATGCGCTCGGCGAGCCGGGCCTCTGCCTGGCGGCCGCTCGTATTGCGTTCGACGATCTTCTGGATGTCGTCGACGTCGGAGAGGGACACGCCTTCGATGTCGCGGCAGCCGGGGTCGATGTCGCGCGGGACCGCGAGGTCGACCAGGAAGAGCGGGCGTTTCGTCCGTCCGGCCATGATCTCGGCGAGCTCGTCGCTGCCGACCAGGTGGTGGGGCGAGTTGGTCGCCGAGATCACGATGTCGGCCGCGTCCAGCTGGGCCGGCAGGTCGTCGATCCGGACCGCGTCGCCGCCGAAGCGCTCGGCCAGGCCGATCGCCCGGTCGTAGTGGCGGTTGGCGATGAAGACGGTCTCGGTACCCCGGTGGACCAGTGCCCGGGCGACCAGTTCGGCTGTGTCGCCGGCGCCGATCACCACAGCGTGCAGCCGGCTCAGGTCGCCGAGCGCCCGGCGGGCCTGCTCGATCGCAACCGAGGGAACGGACACGCCCTTCTCGCTGATCGCGGTTTCGTTGCGGGCGCGGCCGCCGGCGGCGATCGCGCCTCGGAAGAGCCGGTTGAGGATCGGACCGGAGGCGCCTTCGACCAGCGACAGTTCGTAGGCACGCTTGACCTGGCCCTGGATCTCGGCCTCGCCGAGGATCATCGAATCAAGGCCGGCGGCCACCTGGTAGAGGTGCCGTGCGGCGTCATTCGATCGCAGTGAATAGAGGTGGCTGATCAGTTCGGTCGGCCGGATCTCGGCCTCCCGGGACAGGGACGAGAGCGCTACCGATTCAGCCTGGACCGAGTCGTCGACCACGAGGTAGAGCTCGGTGCGGTTGCAGGTCGAGATGATTGCCGCCTCGCGCACGTCGTCGGTGTCGGTCAGCTCCCCCATCAGGCCGGCGGCGCGGCCTTCGGTCAGGGCGAGCCGTTCCCGCAGCTCCAGCGGAGCCGTCTTGTGGGAGAGGCCAAGGGCAAGCAGCTCAGACACTGCTCTCCTCCCGGGCCGGCTCAGGCCGTTCGGCTGGCGGCTTGACGCCGACCTTGCCGGCTTCGACCTCGTCGGTCAACTGGCCGATCTCGCGGCTGATCCGCTGGAACTTGGCGCCGAGGATGCCGATGTAAATCAGGACCATCAGCAGGAAGAAGATATAGGCCGCCATGACGTACCCGGCGGCGTCATTTGGGACGTTGTCAAACATCTAGCTCGCCTCCATCTCGGGAGCGATCCGGCCGCCGGCCGAGCCACCCTCGCCGTCGGGCGAAAGGGCGCGGCGCAGCCGGGACACCTGCCCGGAAGCCTGCTTGCCGGCGAGCTCGACCTTGACCAGGGTCAGCCAGAGCAGGCCGATGCCGGCCAGGCAGACCAGGAAGGCGAACAGCATCGAGCCGGGCAGGCTGCCTTCCGCAGAGGCGAATACCCGCGGGTGGATGATGCTCTCGGCCATGCGCACGGCCATGAAGTTGAGCGGCACGAAGGCCCCCGCCGTGATCGCGAAGACCGAGGCGTAACGCGCCTGGCGGTCGCGGTCCTCGATCGCGTACCGGAAGGGGTAGTACGTGCAGTAGAGGAGGAAGACGATCAGGAAGCTGACCAGGGTCGGCTCGTCCCAGACCCACCAGTGTCCCCACGAGGCCTTGGCCCAGATCGCGCCGGTCACCAGGACGGCTACGCCGAAAACGACCGAAAGGTGGATGAAG
>JAENWT010000018.1 GCA_016650125.1 Thermoleophilia bacterium | reverse complement strand
GCGGCACCAAGCGCGAGGAGATCGAGCGTGGCCAGGTTCTCTGCAAGCCCGGCTCGATCACGCCGCACACCAAGTTCAAGGCCGAGGTTTACTGCCTGAAGAAGGAAGAGGGCGGACGTCACACCCCGTTCTTCTCCGGCTACCGGCCGCAGTTCTACTTCCGTACCACTGATGTAACCGGCGTCGCCAACCTGCCCGAGGGCACGGAAATGGTCATGCCGGGCGACAACATCGAAATGACGATCGAGCTGATCCAGCCGATCGCCATGGACCCGGGTCTCCGGTTCGCCATCCGCGAGGGTGGACGCACCGTTGGATCAGGAGTGGTGGCCGAAGTCATCGAGTAACGACAGATTCCCCGGGGGCGGGTCCCGAAGCAGGATTTTCTGGCCCGCCCCTTTTTCTCGCCCTTTCCCGGGCGGGCGCAGGACCAAGTAACAGATACGACCATTGAAGTACCCCAGATAGTCGAACCACGCCAGACCCCCCGGAAGCTCGGGAAAAAGGGAAAAGCGCAGGCGGCGGGGCACCTTGACATCAGCGGGACGCTGGCGTAAGCCGGGTCACGCCCACAGAACGAAGAAAGTAAGTAGAGAAGCCGAAGTGGCCGCAATTGCAGCACAGAAAATCAGGATCAGGCTCAAGGCCTATGATCACGACGCCATCGACCGCGCAGCCCGCGAGATCGTTGATACGGCCGAGCGCACTGGCGCCACCGTCTCCGGTCCCGTACCGCTGCCCACGGAACGCAACATTTACTGCGTGATCCGCTCACCCTTCAAGGACAAGGACTCTCGGGAGCACTTCGAGATCCGGACCCACAAGCGGCTGATCGACATCAAGCAGCCGACCCCCAAGACCGTTGACTCGCTGCAGCGCCTGGATTCGCTTCCGGCCGGCGTCGACATCGAGATCCGGCTCTAGGAAGACATGTCGGCGATCCTCGGAAAGAAGCTCGGTATGACCCAGATCTTCAGGGAAGACGGTGAAGTCGTCCCCGTGACTGTGGTCGAAGCCGGTCCCTGCCCGGTCACGGGCATCCGCAAGCCTGACCGCGACGGCTATTCCGCGATCCAGCTCGCCTTCGACGAAGTCAAAAAGGGCAAGCTGTCCAAGGCTGAAGAAGGCCACCTCGCGAAGGCCGACTCGGCCCCGATGCGGGTCGTGGTCGAATTCCGCGATGCATCGATCGACAACCAGGAAGAGGAAGTCACCCTCGGCCAGGAAGTCACCGTCAACAACTTCGAAGCGGGCCAGAAGGTCAAAGTCGCCGGCATCACCGTCGGCAAGGGCTTCCAGGGCACCGTCAAGCGTCACAACTTCAGCCGCGGCCCCGTGTCCCACGGCTCGCACAACGTGCGTGCCCCCGGCTCGATCGGCGCCAGCGCCTGGCCCGCCCGCGTCTTCAAGGGAATGCGCCTGCCCGGCCAGATGGGCAACAAGCGCGCCACCCAGAAGGGTCTCGAGATCGCCGACATCGACGCCGAGCGCAACCTGCTGCTGATCAGGGGCTCGATTCCGGGTCACAGAAATTCAATCGTGGAGATCCGTTCCGATGGCTGAAACAAAGGCCCCCAAAGCCAACAAGGTTCCGATCCTCGGCAAGACCACCAAGGCCGACGTGCCGTCGGACCTCTTCACCGAAGACTTCCACCAGTCGCTGGTCCACGAGGCTGCCCGGGCAGACGCGAACTCGCGCCGCCGTGGCACCGCCTCGACCCTGACCCGCGGTGAAGTCTCGATGACCACCGCCAAGGCCTGGCGCCAGAAGGGCACCGGCCGTGCCCGCGTCGGCGCGCTCAGCGCCCCCAGCCGTTACGGCGGCGGCACCACCTTCGGCCCCAAGCCGCGTCATTACACGGTCAAAGTCAACCGCAGGGCCCGCCGCAAGGCGATGCGCTCGGCGCTCTCGGTTCATTCCGAGCGTGGCAGCGTGGCCGTGGTCAAGGCTTCCGACTTCGACACCCCTTCGACCAAGGCCGCTTCCGAAGCCCTCGCCAAGTGGGGCGCCAAGCGCTCGACGCTGGTGGTCATCCTCGGCGACGAGACCGGACTGCTGCGGTCCTTCCGCAACATTCCCCGGATCGACGTCATGGAAGTCGGAGCCATCGGCGTCGTCGACGTGATCGGCGCCGCCTCGATCGTGCTCTCCGAAGGCGCCCTCGATGTTCTCGTCAAGCGCGCCGGGACCGAGACCCAGGGCGCCGGCACCTCAGAAAAGGACACGAAGTAATGGATCCCCGCAGCGTCATCATCCGCCCCGTCATCTCGGAAAAGACGTATGCCCTGATCGCCGCCGGCAAGTACACCTTCCGGGTCGACCACCGGGCGCACAAATTTGAGATCAAGGACGCCGTCCAGAAGGCTTTCGACGTCGAAGTGGTGAAGGTCCGGACCTCGAAAGTCCGCGCCAAGCCGAAGCGCCGTGGCCTCCACGCCGGCAAGAGCCGCTCCTGGAAGAAGGCGATCGTGGAACTCGCCCCCGGCGAGACGATCGACCTGTTCGAAGGCGCAGCGGTAGAGGGTTAAGAAAGAGACTTATGGCAATACGCAAGACAAAACCGACGAGCCCTGGACGCCGCTTCGCGACGTACTCGATGCGCGAGCAGGTCACCACTGGCAACGAGCCCGAGCGCACGCTGATCGAAGGCATCAAGAAGTCCGGTGGACGCAACAACAACGGCCGGATCACCAGCCGCCACCGCGGCGGCGGTGCCAAGCGCCGATACCGCCAGATCGACTTCAAGCGGCGGAGGGACGGAGTTCCGGCCAAGGTCGCGACGGTCGAGTACGACCCGAACCGCTCGGCCTACATCGCGCTGCTCCATTACGCCGACGGTGCCAAGAGCTACATCCTCGCCCCGTCGACGATCAGCGTCGGTGACCTGGTCCAGTCCGGGCCCGGCTCGGACATCCGCCCCGGCAACTGCCTGGCGCTCAAGGAAATGCCGGTCGGCACGCTCGTCCACAACGTCGAGCTTCGTGCCGGCGAGGGAGGCAAGCTCGGGCGTTCCGCCGGAACTTCGATCCAGCTCGCCGCGAAGGAAGGCGACATGGTCACGCTGCGCCTGCCTTCATCCGAGATGCGCATGGTCCGGGCCGAGTGCCGCGCGACCATCGGCACGCTTTCGAACACCGACCACCAGAACATCAAGATCGGCAAGGCGGGACGCAACCGGCACAAGGGCAAACGCCCGCAGAGCCGTGGTATCGCCATGAACCCGGTCGACCATCCGCACGGCGGCGGCGAGGCCCACAAGACGCCGGGTGGCCATCCGGTCACCCCTTGGGGCAAGCCGACCCTCGGGTACCGCACCCGCAAAAAGGGCAAGCCGTCAGACCGCTACATCGTGCGCGGCCGCCGTCGCGGCAAGAAGAAGGGCAGATAGACCATGGGTAGATCAACCAAAAAGGGTCCGTTCGTCGAAGAACGCCTGATGAGCCGCATCAACAACATGAATGACGCCGGCGACAAGCAGATGATCAAGACCTGGTCGCGCCGCTCCACCGTTTTCCCCGAGATGGTCGGTCACACGATCGCCGTTCACGACGGCCGCAAGCACGTGCCGGTCTTCATCTCCGAGTCGATGGTCGGACACAAGCTGGGCGAGTTCGCTCCGACCCGCACCTTCCGTTCCCACACCGGCGGCAAGGACGCATGATGGCCGCTGCCAAGACGAAGAAGGAAGAAGTGGAAGCGCCGATCCTGGTCAACGCCACCGCGAAGTACGTGCGCGTCTCCCCGCGCAAGGTCCGGCTGATCGCCGACCAGGTCCGCGGCAAGCACATCGACGATGCCCGCTCGCTGCTCCAGTTTTCACCCCGGTCCGCCGCCGAGGACGTTTCCAAAGTGATCGAATCCGCGGCCGCCAACGCCGAGGCCAATCACGACCTGATCGGTGACGAGATGGTCGTCCACTCGATCCGCGTCGACGAAGGACCGACCCTGAAGCGGTTCCGGCCCCGCGCGATGGGCCGTGCGACCCCGATCCACAAGAGAACTTGCCATATCACCGTGGCGCTGACACCGGAAGACGAGGACTAGAAAAGCTATGGGACAGAAGATCCATCCCGAAGGCTTCCGAGTCGGCTACATCCATGATTGGAAGTCGAACTGGTTCGCCGAAAAAGAGTTTGCCGACCTGCTGATGCAGGACCTGGCCATCCGTGACCACATCGAGACGAAGCTGGCACACGCCGGCCTGTCCGACATCACGATCCAGCGTCGCGGCGAAGTCGCCGTGGACATCCACACCGCCCGCCCCGGCATCGTCATCGGCAAGTCCGGCAGCGAAGTCGACGCCCTGCGCAAGGATCTCCACAAGATCACCGGCCAGCCGGTCAAGGTCAACATCCGCGAGGTCAAGCGCCCCGAGCTCGACGCCAAGCTGGTCGCCCAGTCGATCGCCGAACAGCTCCAGAACCGGGTTGCCTTCCGCCGCGCGATGAAGCGCGCACTGACTTCCGCCATGCGCTCCGGCGCCAAGGGCGTGAAGGTCCAGATCTCCGGCCGCCTGGGTGGCGCTGAGATGGCCCGCACCGAGGGTTACTCCGACGGCCGCGTGCCGCTTCACACACTGCGCGCCGACATCGACTACGGATTTGTCGAAGCCAAGACCGGCACCGGGCGCATCGGCGTCAAGTGCTGGATCAACAAGGGCGAGGTCATGCCCGAAGGTTTCGAATCGGCCCGTCTTTCCGAGCCCGACCCGCCGCAGGACAACCGCGGACGCGGTGGAAACCGTGGTGGTCAGGGAGGTCGTCGCTAAATGTTGATGCCGAAGCGGGTCAAGCACCGCAAAGTCATGAGGGGACGCCGCAAGGGCAACTCCAAGGGTGGAACCCAGGTGACCTTCGGCGAGTACGGCCTCAAGTCGCTCGATCGCGGCTGGGTGACCAACCGTCAGATCGAAGCAGCCCGTGTCGCGATGACCCGAAAGATCAAGCGCGGCGGCAAGGTCTGGATCAACATCTACCCGGACAAGCCGATCACCAAGAAGCCGGCCGAGACCCGCATGGGTTCAGGCAAGGGCAACCCGGAAGCATGGGTCGCCGTGGTCAAGCCCGGACGCGTCATGTTCGAGCTGTCCGGCGTGCCGGAGGACCTCGCCCGCGAAGCGATGCGGGTCGCGGGACACAAACTTCCGCTCAGGACCAAATTTGTACATCGCGAAGGAGCAGGCGAGTGAAGTCTTCAGAGATTCACGCCATGCACGACATCGAGCTCGTCGAGAAGCTCAAGGAGGCCCGCCAGGACGCGTTCAATCTGCGCCTGCGCCACGCCACCGGTGAGCTCGAGAACTCGGCCGGACTCAATCGTGCCCGTAAGGAAGTGGCCCGCCTGCTGACCATCGCGCGTCAGCGAAACATCGACCTCGAGCGCGAACAAAGCTCAAGCACCAAATAGTCAGGCAGAACTTGATGTCAGAAGAAGAAAAAGAAAATACTGAAGAGACCCCGGTCGAGGAAACGACCCCGGAAGCGGATTCTGTGGAAGAAACTCCGGCCGAGGAAACTCCGGCTGAAGAGCCCGTGGCCGAGGAGGCTCCTGCAGAGGAGGCTCCCGCCGAGGAACCGGTCGCTGAAGAGGCACCGGCTGAGGAGCCTGCGGCTGAAGAAGCTCCGGCTGATGAGGCGCCGGCCGAGGTCGAAGCCGAGCCTGAAGTCGAAGCCGAGCCGGATCCGCTGGGCGACCTTCCCTGGAAGGAACGCCGCCGCATCCTCAAGTCACGCGAGGCAGGTGTTGCCGGCCCGCCGCTGACCGGTGAGGAGCGCGACTCCCGCCGCATCGAGGAGCGCAAGCAGAAGGCGAAGCAGCGCCGCAAGCGCCGCGCCGACGCCAAGGCCGAAGCACCGAAGGGTTCCGGAGTCGGCACCTCTGTCTCCGAGAAGGTTCGTACCGGCAAGCCCAAGGAGCGCCAGGGCCTGGTCACCTCCGACAAGTCGGACAAGACGATCACCGTCCAGATCGACAGCGCCCGCCGTCATCCGGTCTACGAGAAGATCGTGCGCCAGCGCCACAAGATCCACGTCCACGATCCCGAGAACGAAGCCCAGATAGGCGACCTCGTGCGCGTGATCGAGACCCGCAAGCTTTCCAAGACCAAGCACTGGCGCCTCATCGAAGTGATCGAGAAGGCCAGGTAGACCATGATCCAGCAGGAATCCAGACTGCGTGTGGCCGACAACTCCGGCGCCCGCGAAATCCTCTGCATCCGGGTCAAGGGTGGATCGCACCGCAAGTACGGATCGATCGGTGACGTGATCACCGCGACCGTCAAGCAGGCCAGCCCCCAGGGCGCCGTGCGCAAGGGCGAAGTCGTCCAGGCCGTGATCGTGCGCACCAAGAAGGAGCTCGGCCGCGCCGACGGCACCTACATCCAGTTCGACGAGAACGCCGCCGTCCTGATCGACGACGCGAACAACCCCCGGGGCACCCGAATCTTCGGCCCGGTGGCCCGCGAGCTGCGTGACCGCAATTTCATGAAGATCATCTCGCTCGCCCCGGAGGTGCTGTAGCCATGAGGATCCGCAAGGACGACAACGTCCAGATCATGGCCGGCAAAGACGCCGGCAAGCAGGGCCTGGTCATCAGGACCGACCCCAAGAAGCAAACCGTGTACGTTGATCAGCTCAACTTGGTCAAGCGCCACCAGCGCGCTCAGCCGTCAGCCTCGGGACAGGGACCGGGAGTCGACGGCGGGATCATCGAGAAGGAGGGGCCGATTCACGTATCCAACGTGATGCTGCTCGACCCCCAACAGAACAAGCCCACCCGGATCGGCATCCGCCAGACCGACGACGGCAAGCGCCAGCGGTACGCAAAGCGCTCGGGCGAAGCGATTTAGGAAGAACGATGGAAGCTGCCACAACCACAGAACAGGTCATTCCGCCGCCGCGCCTGCGCGACCGGTACAACGACGAGGTTTTGCCCGAGCTCATCAAGAAGTTCGGCTACTCGACGCCGATGCGTGCTCCACGTCTCGAGAAGATCACCCTGAACATGGGGCTCGGCTCGCACATGGACACCAAGACACGCGAGAAGGCGACCGGCGAGCTGGCGATCATCTCCGGCCAGGCGCCGAACGTGCGCATCGCCAAGAAGTCGATCGCTTCGTTCAAGGTCCGTGAGGGCATGCCCGTCGGCTGTTCCGTGACCCTGCGCGGCGCCCGCATGTGGGAGTTTCTCGACCGGCTGACGTCGATCGCGATCCCGCGTATCCGTGACTTCCGTGGCCTCAAGGCCACCTCCTTCGACGGCCGGGGCAATTACTCCATGGGCGTCAAGGAACAGCTGATTTTCCCCGAGATCGATTACGACACGGTCGATGAGAACCATGGTCTCGACATCACGATCACCACGTCCGCTCCGACGGACCACGAGGCCTTCGAGCTCTTGCTCGGCCTGGGAATGCCTTTCGCAAAGGAAGGCCGCCCGGGCGAAGAAGGCGCCGAAGCAGCCAACGACGAAGAAGAGCAGGAGGACTAAGGCTCTTATGGCCAAGACGTCTCAGAAAGTGCGCCAGCAGCGCCCCGCGAAGTTCAAGACCCGTGAATACAACCGGTGCCGTCGATGCGGACGCCCCCGCGCCTATTACCGCAAGTTCGGCATCTGCCGGATCTGCCTGCGCGAAGCAGCCCATGAGGGTTACGTCCCCGGCATGACGAAGTCGAGCTGGTAGGAAACCATGCAGACCGATCCCGTCGCTGATTACCTGACCCGTGTGCGCAATGGCCTGAGTTCCGGCCTTGCGACCATCGAGGTTCCGAGTTCCAAGCTGAAGCTGGAGATCTCCCGCATCCTGACCGAACAGGGCTACATCACCGGGTTCGAAAAGGAAGCCGCCGAAGTCGGCGAAAAGATCTCGGTGCGTCTGAAGTACACCAAGGACCACCTGCCGGTCATCACCGGCATCGAGCGTGTCTCGCGTCCCGGCCGCCGCCGTTACGTGCGTCACACCGCGGTCCCGCGGGTCTACGGAGGCACCGGTACCGCGATCGTCTCGACATCCCACGGCGTCATGACCGGTCACGAAGCAAAGAAGGAAGGCGTCGGCGGAGAAGTCGTCGCCTACGTCTGGTGAGAAAGAACTATGAGTCGAATCGGTAAACAGCCAATTTCAATTCCCGACAACGTCGAAGTCGACGTCAAGCCGGGAGTGGTCACCGTCAAGGGACCCAAGGGCGAGCTCGTCCAGGAGGTCTCGACGGAGATGACGGTCAAGTCGTCCGACGGTCAGATCACCGTCGAGCGCCCGACCGATCGTGGACCGCACCGGGCCCTCCACGGACTCACCCGCAGCCTGATCGCCAACCAGATTGAAGGCGTGACCAACGGTTACGAGAAGCGCCTCGACATCCAGGGCGTCGGTTACCGCGCGGCGGCGAAGGGCAAGGGCCTCGAGCTCGCACTCGGTTACTCGCACCCGGTGACGATCGAAGCCACCGATGGCATCGATTTTGAAGTTCCCCAGCCGACGGAAGTCATCGTCCGCGGGATCGACAAGCAGAAGGTCGGCCAGGTCGCGGCCAATATCCGCGAGAGCCGCCCGCCCGAGCCGTACAAGGGCAAGGGAATCCGTTACCGCGACGAACATGTCGCCAGGAAGGTCGGTAAGCGCGTATGACCGTCACCACCAATCGTCAGCGGCGCCAGCGCCGGCGTTACCGCGTGCGGGCGAAGATCTCCGGTACCGCCGAGCGGCCCAGGCTTTCGGTCTACCGTTCCAACCGCGGAATTTTCGCCCAGCTCATCGACGACGTCGATGGCAAGACCCTCGCGGCCGCGAACTGGACCGAAGCCGAGCTCAGGAAGCTCGACCGGACCGAACAGGCGAAGAAGGCAGGCGTTCTGCTGGCCGAACGTGCAAAGAAGGCTGGGGTCGAGACGTGTGTCTTCGATCGCAGCGGTTACCGCTACCACGGCCGGGTCAAAGCCCTCGCCGAGGGAGCAAGAGAAGGCGGGCTTGAGTTTTGATTTTTACGAACTTCGCTACGGTGAGCAGCTGATATGAAGGGAATGGATACAGCCCGCGTCGAGATGGTCAGCCCCAAGGGGCTCGACCTGCAGGAGCGTGTGATCGAGATCAACCGTGTGGCCAAAGTGGTCAAGGGTGGTCGCCGGTTCTCGTTCACTGCGCTGGTCGCTGTCGGAGATGAAGAGTCGGTCGTCGGAATCGGTTACGGAAAGGCCCGGGAAGTCCCGCTGGCCATCCAGAAGGCCGTCGAGAACGCCCGCAAGAACCTGATTCGCATCCCGAAGTACAACGACACGATCACCCACAAGATCATCGGCCGCTTCGGTGCCGGACACGTTGTCCTTCGCCCGGCCAGTGCCGGTACCGGCGTCATCGCCGGTGGTGGAGTGCGCGCCGTGCTCGAACTGGGAGGGGTCAAGGACATCCTCACCAAGAGCATCGGCACCCAGAACCCGATCAACCTGGTCAAGGCGACCATGGACGGCATCGTGCGCCTGCGCCGGCCGGAAGAAGTCGCCGAGCTGCGTGGCCTGACGATCGCGGAAGTGCTCGGCCTCGAGCCGAAGGAACCGAAGGACGATTCGAAGACCATTGACGGAGCCGTTCCAGAGGAAGCCCCCGCGGAAGCGGAAGCCCCGGCAAAAGCCGAAACTCCCCCTGATATCGCCGCTCTTGAATCCAAGGCCGAGGCCGATGTTGCCGCCGGTGAAGGCGCAGTAGTCGCCGATCCGTCGACCGTCGCTTCATCCGAGGTCGAGGCCGAAGTGGCAGCCGAGGAGCAGCTCGACGCCGGCACGGTCGAAGCCGCTGAAGAGGTCCAGGCCGAAGAAGAGGTCGCTGAAGACGCCGAGAAGACCGACACAGCCGAAGCGAAGCGCGAGGTCGAGTAGTCATGGCGAAGCTCACGATCACCCAGACCCGTTCCAACATTCACAACAACCCGCACCAGAAGGGCACCCTCCAGGCGCTCGGGCTCGGGAAGATCGGCCGCAAGGTCCAGCGCGAGGATTCACCTCAGCTGCAGGGCCAGCTCACGGTCGTGTCTCATCTGGTCGAAGTCGAAGGACCTAATGAGTAAGAAAGAACAGGAAAGCCGCGCCGACGAGATCGGCCTGCACAATTTGAGCCCGAAGCCGGGATCACGCCGTCCGCGCAAGCGGATCGGTCGTGGCCAGGGTTCCGGCACCGGCAAGACTTCCGGCCGCGGACACGGCGGCCAGGGACAGCGCGCGGGCAACAAGAAGAACTCCAAACACGAAGGCGGGCAGAACCCGATTCACATGCGGATGCGCAAGCTGCGCGGTCCGCACATGAAGAAGTCGATGCCGTTCGAGAACTTCCGCACCACGACCCAGCCGGTCAACCTGAGCGATCTTGAAGAGCGCTTCGAGGCCGGAGCCGAGGTCACCCCGGAAACGTTGAAGGACGCCGGTCTGGCCACCCGTTCGCACCCGGTCAAGATTCTCGCCAAGGGTGAGATCTCCAAGGGCCTCACGGTCCGCGCCCATGGCTTCAGCGCCACGGCGAAGGAGAAGATCGAGGCTGCCGGCGGAAGCTGTGAGCTGATCGAGGGCTGATGCTCGCAACGATCGCGAAGGCATTCTCTGTACCGGAGATCCGCAGGAAGCTCCTGTTCGTCGCCGGGATCCTGGCGCTCTACCGCCTCGGCGCTTACATTCCCGCGCCGGGTATCGACATCGACGCGGTCAAGTCCCTGGAGGATCAGCTCTCGGGCTCGAACATCCTCGGGTTCCTGAACCTCTTCTCCGGCGGCAGCCTCTCGCGCCTCTCGCTCTTCGCGCTGGGCATCATGCCCTACATCACCGCCTCGATCATCCTGCAGCTGATGACCGTGGTTGTCCCTTCGCTCGAACGCCTCCAGAAGGAAGGCGAAGTCGGCCAGCAGAAGATCACGCAGTACACGCGTTACCTGACCGTGGGCCTCGCGCTCATGCAGTCCTTCGCCTACGTCTTCCTCTTCAACTCGCTGACTCCGGCCGGTTCGGCCAGCGTCGTCGGTGACCTGACCCCGGCCAACGTCTTCCTGATCGTCATCTGCCTGACCGCCGGCACCACGTTGCTGATGTGGATGGGCGAGCTGATCACCCAGCGCGGCATCGGCAACGGCATCTCGCTGTTGATCTTCGCCTCGATCGTCTCCGGCGTCCTGCCGGGCATCCAGACCTGGTGGAACAACCCGGACCAGGTCTTCGTCGTCCTGCTGCCGTTCATCTGCCTCGGCGTCGTGCTCGCGATCGTCTTCGTCCAGGAAGGACAGAGGCGCATCCCTGTGCAATACGCGAAGCGAGTGGTCGGCCGCAAGATGACTTCGGGCGGTTCCACCTATCTGCCGCTCCGGGTCAACATGGCCGGCGTGATCCCGGTGATCTTCGCCGCCTCGATCATGGCGATGCCGCCGACGATCGGCCAGCTGATCAACACCCCCGCCGCACTCGACTTCGCCGCCTTCCTCGCGCCGGACCAGTGGGCCTACGTGATCGGCGAAGTGTTCTTCATCATCGTCTTCACCTACTTCTACACCGCCGTCACCTTCAATCCGGTCGACCAGGCCGACAACCTGAAGAAGTACGGCGGATTCATCCCGGGCGTGCGTCCGGGACGGCCCACGGCCGAGTACCTCGACCGCGTTCTTTCGCGCCTGACGTTCCCGGGAGCCCTCTACCTCGGCGCCGTGGCCGCGTTCCCGACCATCCTGTTCAACCAGGTGGGCGGAGGGTTCTTCTTCGGAGGCACCTCGATCCTGATCGTCGTCGGCGTCGCGCTCGACACGGTCAAGCAGCTCGAGGCCCAGCTGATGATGCGGAACTACGAAGGCTTTCTCAAGTAGAAGCCTAGATGCCTAATCTCAACCTCATTCTTCTCGGTCCGCCCGGTAGCGGCAAAGGAACCCAGGGCGAACGCCTCCAGGAGGACCTCGAGCTGCCGTATTACGCGACCGGGGACATCCTGCGCGCGGCGGTCAAGGACGAGACCGACGTCGGCCTCAAGGCCAAGGAATTCATGGACCGCGGTGACCTGGTCCCGGACGAGGTGCTGATCGGCATCATCGCCGACCGGCTGGAGGACCCCGGGGCCGAGCACGGTTTCATCCTCGACGGATTTCCCCGCACGGTGCCGCAGGCCGAAGCGCTCGACCAGAAGCTGCATGAGCTCGGCCGCTCGCTGACCGGCGTGATCCTGATCGACTCGTCCGACGAGGAGATCGTGCGACGCCTGTCCGGCCGCCGGGTCAGCGTCAAGGACGGTCACGTCTACCACGTCGAGTTCAATCCCCCGCAGGTCGACGGCATCTGCGACATCGACGGCTCCGAGCTGATCACGCGGGACGACGACAAGCCTGAAGTCGTGCGCCACCGGCTCGAGCAGTACCACGAGAAGACGGCGCCGCTGATCGACTTCTACAAGAAGCAGGGCCTGCTCAACCGGATCGAGGGCGTTGAAACCCCTGACCGGGTCGGCGAATCGATCCGCAAGCTGATTTCGACACTGAGCCTCGAAGAGGGCTCGTAGATTCCCTGGCCCTAAGCGCTGCATGATCACCCGTAAGACGGACGAACAACTCGAGTTGATGGCGGCGGCCGGCAAGGTCCACGCCCGCTGCATGCAGCTGGTCTGCAAGAAGTGCCGCGCCGGCGTGACCACCGCCGAGCTCGACGAAGCCGCCGAGAAGTTCATCCGGTCCCAGGGTGGCGTTCCCACCTTCAAGGGCTTCCGCGGTTTCCCCGGCTCGATCTGCGCGTCCCCGAACGCGATGGTCGTCCACGGCATCCCGGGGCCGTACACCCTGGAGAAGGGCGACATCCTCTCGATCGACATCGGCGTCACGCTCGACGGCTGGGTCGCCGACGGCGCCAGCACGGTCGCGGTCGGCGCGGTCGATCAAACCACCCAGCGCCTGCTCGACGTGACCAAGGAATCGCTCGACCTGGCCGCGGCGCAGATGGTCCCGGGCAACCGGGTGGGGGACATCTCCAATGCCGTCCAGAAGCACGTCGAGGCGGCGGGATTCTCGGTCATCAAGACCCTGGTCGGGCACGGTATCGGGCAGGACATGCACGAGGAGCCCCAGATCCCGAACTACGGCCCGGCAGGCAAGGGACCGGAGATCGAGGCCGGAATGGTCTTTGCGATCGAGCCGATGGTCAACGTCGGCGAAGCCGGAATCTACATGGATGACGACGGCTGGTCGGTCTATTCCGAGGACGGCTCGATGGCCGCACACTTCGAATACACCGTGGCCGCGACGGCAAACGGGCCCCGGATCCTTACTCCCTGGGACGAGGGGTGAAAGTTCTTGCTATTGTTCACTTTCGGCCTAATGGGCCGTTTTTTCACGCCCGTAGCCCGTTTAATGGGGCCGTCGGGACACCTCTTCCAAAAGGAACTATAGGACGATGAAAGTCCGAGCCTCGGTAAAACCGATGTGTGAGAAGTGCAAGATTATTCGCCGGCGCGGACGCGTCATGGTGATCTGTGAGAACCCGCGACACAAACAGAGGCAGGGTTAGTCAATGGCGCGTATCGCTGGGGTAAACATCCCCCTGAACAAGAGAGCCGAAATCGGCCTCACCTACATTTTCGGAATCGGTCAGTCGACCGCCCAGAACCTGCTTGACCAGGTGGGCATCGACCGCGACACGCAGGTCAAGGACCTGACCGAAGACGAGGTCATCAAGCTGCGTGAGGCGATCGAGGACCTCGACGTCGAGGGTGACCTCCGCCGTGAGCGTTCGCAGAACGTCAAGCGCCTGATGGAGATCGGCGCCTACCGGGGCATGCGCCACCGCCGTGGCCTGCCGGTCCGGGGACAGCGCACCAAGACCAACGCCCGGAGCCGCAAGGGTCCGCGCCGCATGAGCGTCGCCGGAAAGCGAAAGGTTTAGACCATGGCAGCAGCTAAGAAACCAGCCAAGGCCCGTACCCGTCGCCGCGTCAAGAAGAACATCGCGGTCGGGCAGGCGCACATCAAGACTTCCTTCAACAACACCATCGTCACCCTGACCGACCTCGAGGGCAACGTCATTGCCTGGGAGTCGGCCGGCAGTGCCGGATTCAAGGGTTCACGCAAGTCGACGCCGTTCGCCGCCCAGGTGACCGCCGACGCCGCCGCCAAGAAAGGCATCGAGCACGGCCTGCAGAAGGTCGAGGTCTTCGCCAAGGGCGCCGGATCGGGCAAGGACACAGCAGTTCGTTCACTTCAGGCCGCAGGGCTTGACGTGACCAGCGTCAAGGACGTCACCCCCCAGGCACACAACGGCTGCCGTCCGCGCAAGCGCCGTCGCGTCTAGGCCTCCGGCTTTCGGCCCAGTCCTCCCCTCCCACGAATAACCAAGGAACTTTATGAGCACAGACTTTCAGGTACCCAGCATCAGCTCCGAGCAGGTCAACGAGAACAAGGGCGTCTTCACGATCGAGCCCCTCGACAAGGGCTTCGGTTACACCTTCGGCTCCAGCCTTCGGCGTGTACTGCTGTCTTCACTGAGCGGCGCCGCGATCACGTCGGTCCGCATCGAAGACGTTTCCCATGAATTCTCGAACATCGCCGGTGTCAAGGAAGACGTCACCGACATCGTGCTGAACCTCAAGGACCTCGTCGTGCGCATGCACACCGAGGCCGACGCGGTTGAAGCGCCGATCGTCGTCACCGGCCCCGGTGACGTCACCGCCGCCGACATCGACCTGCCGGCCGGCGTCGAGATCCTCAACCCCGGGGCTCCGATCGCCACGCTCGAGAAGAAGACCCGTCTCGAGATGTACGTGACCATCGGCCGCGGCCGCGGTTACCGCCCGGCCGAGGAGAACAAGGACGACGACCAGCCGATCGGCGTCATCCCGATCGACTCGATCTTCTCGCCGATCCGCCGTTGCTCCTACGTTGTGGAAGCCGCCCGTGTCGGACAGCGCACCGACTACGACAAGCTGACCCTGGAACTCGAGACCGACGGATCGATCGAGCCGAACACGGCCCTTCGTGAAGCCTCCGAGATCCTGATCAAGAGCCTCGCGATCTTCAGCGATCCCGATCGTGTCGAAGAACTCACCGCCCGTGAGCCGGTCGTCGCCGAAGTAGCCGTTGAATCGAATGGCGCCGGTGCCGGTCCCGACAACGACATCCTGATCGACGAGCTCGAGCTCAGCGTTCGCTCCTTCAACTGCCTGAAGCGGGCCGGAGTCGAGACCATCGGCCAGCTGCTCCAGAAGTCAGAGTCCGAACTCGGCGCGATTCCGAACTTCGGCCAGAAGTCAATTGAAGAGGTCATCGAGAACCTGCAGAACCGCGGTTACGACCTCCGCCAGGACTGACCCCGGTCAGGTAATTAGGAGAAAACGATGCGCCACGCCAAGAAAAGAAACAAGCTCGGTCGCGATTCCGCCCACCGGAAGTCGCTGATGGCGAATCTTTCGAAGGAACTGATCGACCACGAGCGCATCAAGACCAGCCAGGCGAAGGCCAAGGCGGCCAAGCCCGAAATCGAGAAGCTGATCACGCTGGCCAAGCGCGGCGACCTCCACGCCCGTCGGCAGGCCCTCTCGACCCTGAGGAACGACAAGTTCGCGGTCCACAAGCTCTTCGAAGAGATCGCGCCGCGTTACGCCGAGCGCCCGGGTGGCTACACAAGGATCATCAAGATCGGCCCGAGGAAGTCGGATTCCACGGAGATGGTCTTCCTGGAACTCGTTTAGCTGACTCTCAGCAGACTGATACTTCGAACGGGCGCTCAAGGGCGCCCTTTTTCCCACGCCTGAGCCCGAGGTGACCCCGATCGAGGCCACCTGACGGCACTTATCCCGGTCACCTCTCCGGCAGACTGGGCACCAGCAGCTATAGGGACTTCCGCATCGCCGTTTTTAGGCCGCCGAGATCCCGAAAGTCGGTGATAATCCCTGACTTTCGGGATCTCGCAGGCCCCACGACGGACCGAAAACTGTTCCGGTCCACCGCATAGCCCGTAATACTTAGCGCGCCCTTCCTGGGAACCCGGTGTTTTCAGGATGACAGGCAGGTTCTCTGCTACCGTCATGCATTGAATTTCGAATCCAGGGAGTTTTCTTGAAGTCTGCTTTCGCCCGTTGTCAAGTGGTCGTGAAAGCGTTCGGCGCAGTTGCCGTGGCTTCGCTTTGCATTCTCTCGATGGCCACCTCGGCCGACGCGGCCTGGCCCAAGGCGGTCACCGGTCCATCGCAGCTCGCCACCGACTCGGACGGGAAGGTCTACGTTGCGGCCACCGGCCAGGACAAGATCTTCAAGTTCAGCCCTGCCGGAACACAGCTTCAGGCGACCGGCAGCAACGGGACAGCGGGCGGCCAGTTCAAGGTTCCGAAGGGGGTCACCGTCGAATCCGGTGGCGCGATCTTCTCGGCCGATACCGGCAATCACCGGATCCAGCGCCTCTTCCCGAACGGCAGCTTCCAGACCGAGTGGGGATCAAACGGTTCCGCCCTCGGCAACTTCAAGAATCCCGCAGCTCTGGCGATCGACGGCGGCGGCAACATGTTCGTCGCCGACACCGGCAATGACCGGGTCGTCAGGTGCAACGCCTGGGGCTGGTGCGGATCGCAGTTCACCTACGCAGGTGCCGGTGGCATCGAAAGCCCGCAGGGCATCGCGGTTGACGGCGATGGTGACATCTACATCTCCGACACCGGCAACTCGAGAATCATCAAGAGCAGTCCGACCGGCAGCATCCTCGCCATCTGGAGCGCGCCCGGCGCCGGCGACGGTTTCCTCAGCGGACCCGCCGGACTCGACGTCGACGCGGCCGGTGCGACCTACGTCGCCGACACCGGCAACAACCGGATTCAGAAGCTGAGCACCAGCGGCAACTTCGTCCGGAAGTGGACCGGACCGGGCGTCGGCACTTTCGCCGGCCCGACCGGCGCCGCAGTCGACACCTCGGGATCGCTCTTCGTTGCCGACACGGGACACAACAAGGTCGAGCGCATCGGCGGGGCGATCGTCCCTGACGGCCCGACCGGCACCACAGGAACTGGCCCAACCGGACCGACCGGCCCTTCGGGTGGCGGTAACAACAACGGCGGCAAGGGTGGCAAGGGTGGCTGCACCAAGAAGAAATGCGCCATCCCCGACAAGGGTCCGAGAATCACCAAAGTCGAGATCAAGGGTGCCAGCTGGATCTACGGTGACGGCTACCTGAAGATGGAAGTCGCCGTGACCAACACCGGCAATCGTGCTGCTCGGGTCGTCGAAGTGAGCTTCGGCTCCAGCCAGAAGAAACGAGTAAAGCCGCGACCCCAGAAGCTCTTCATCGACCGCATCAAGCCAGAGTGGACAGTAACCAAGAGCTTCAAGGTGACCGCCAGGCGCGGTTCCCGCGGCAAGGTCACGATTTCCGCCTACGCCGGTAGCAAGAAGGACAAGGCCAGGCTCCAGATCATCCAGCCTTATTGGTAGCCCCAGCGGCCCGGGCCGCATCCGGCCACTAGGCTGGCCGCTTGCCCACCTACCGGCTTGACATCGAATATGACGGCACCGCCTTCAGTGGCTGGGGCCGTCAGGACGGCACCCACACCGTCCAGGGCTGCATCGAGCACGCGCTGCGGATCACCCTTCGGGCACCGGAACTCGAAGTCATCACCGCCGGCCGGACCGATGCCGGCGTTCACGCACTGGGCCAGGTGGCGAGCTTCTCCTACGACGGCGAGATGCCGGCTTCGATCATCCGCAGCCTCAACGGGCTGACCCCCGTTGAGCTGGCAATCCGGGCGGTGACGCGGGTCGAGAGCTCCTTCGATGCCCGCCGTGACGCCGTTTCGCGGACCTATTGCTACCGGATCCTCAACCGCAAGCCGGGCAGCCCCTTCGCGCCGGGGCGGGCCTGGTGGATCTCGCGCCCCCTCGACCGCGAGGCGCTCGACCGCTGTGCCGAGGCGATTCAAGGGCAGCACGACTTCACCGCGTTCACGCCGACCGAGACCTACCACACACGATTCGAACGGCTGATCCATTCCGCCTGCTGGATTGACGAGCCGGGGCTCGAGGATCCGGCTGCCGGGGAGCCGTTGAAGACCGACACCCTGCAGTTCTGGATCACCGGCGAGTCGTTCCTCCGGAGCATGGTCCGGGTTCTGGTCGGGACGATGGTCGAGGTGGCAGACGGTAGTCGCACTATCGAAGACTTCGCGGCCTTGCTGGAAGGTGCCGAGCGGCCCGAGGCAGGCATGACCGCACCGGCGGAAGGGCTCAGCATCGTCCGGGTGGATTACCCGGAACCGCCGCCCCGCCGGCTGATCCGCTGACCAAGGGCCTTCGAGCTTGCTCGAACCACTAGGTCACCTATTCTTGGCGGGTGCGCATTCTGCTGACCAATGACGACGGGATCGGGGCCCAGGGCCTCCAGGCACTCCGCCGGGAGCTTCGCCAGATCGAAGGCGTGACCCTCGACGTGATCGCACCCGACTCGAACCGCAGCGCTTCGGCCCGCAGCATCACGACCCGTTCCCCGCTTTCGATCGAGCAGGTCAAGTTCAAAGACGGCGATATCGGTCATGCCACCGATGGCACTCCGGTCGATTGCGTCAGGTTCGCTGATGTCGGGCTGGTCGGGGACAAGCCCGACCTGGTCGTCTCGGGAATCAACCACGGGCTGAACCTCGGTGATGATGTGACCTACTCCGGCACGGTCGCTGCGGCCCTCGAGGGCATCCTCCTCGGCATTCCAGCCATCGCGGTTTCCCAGCAGTCCGAGAACGGTCACATGGGTTACTCGCCGCAAAAGCAGTATGACTTTGAAGTCTCGGCGCGATTCACCGCGGACACGGTCCGCGAGATCATCGAGCACCCGCTTCCCGAGGGCACGCTTCTCAACATCAACGTGCCCGGCGCAAAACCGGCAGGTGTGGACGTGACCAAACTCGGCAAGCGGCTGTATCGTGATGAGCTGCGAGAGATCGAGCACGACAAGGAGACCGGTCGCAAGAGCTACCGGATCTACGGCTTCGAACCGGGGCTCGGCGATGAGTCCGGCACCGACATCGGTGCGATCGCGCGCGATCGGATCTCGGTGACACCGCTCGAGCTCGACTGGACCCACCACGGGGAACTCGAAGGCCTCCGGCAGCGTGACTTCGAGCGGGTTCTCGGCGTCGCGAAAGGGTAAGCACCCGAGGTGGCCGAAACCCCCGGAATGAAGATCGCGAAGCTCCGCGAGGAGCTGAACCACCACATCTACCTGTACCACCAGGAGGACGACCCGGCGATCTCCGACGAGGAGTACGACAACCTCTACGCCGAGCTTACGAAGCTCGAGGAGGAGTACCCGGAGCTGGTCACGGGCGACTCACCGACCCAGCGGGTCGGAGCGGCCCCGGCCGCCGGTTTCGCACCGGTCGAGCACGCCATCCCCATGCTTTCCCTGGCCAACGCGCGGACCGAAGAGGAGCTGATCGCCTGGGAGAAGAGGATCCGCAACCACCTGGCCAAACGGGACATCGACGCGGATGGACTCACTTACGTGACCGAGCCCAAGATCGACGGCCTGGCGATCTCCCTTACCTACGAGGACGGCAAGCTCAAGCGGGGCGCGACCCGGGGCGACGGACGGGTCGGCGAAGACGTCACCCACAACATCGAGACGATCGAGGAACTGCCGAAGGAGATCAAGAACGCGCCGGCCCTGGTCGAAGTTAGAGGGGAGGTTTATATGCCGCTGGCCGCATTCGCCGAGCTCAACCAGCGCCGGGTTGACGCCGACCTTCCCGCCTTCGCAAATCCGCGCAACTCGGCCGCCGGTTCGATCCGGCAGGTCGACCCCAAGGCGACCGCAGAGCGGCCGCTTTCGATCTGGTCCTACGCGCTCGGCACGACTGACGGCATCCGGCAGCTGAACACCCACTACGACGAGGTCCAGTGGCTGGCCGAGCACGGCTTCAAGACCAATCCCGACACCGCTCAGCACAAGACGATCGAGGAAGTCCTCGAGCGCTGCCGCTGGTGGCTCGACAACCGCGACAGGATCGACTTCGAGATCGACGGCGTAGTGATCAAGGTCGACCAGCTCGACCTCTGGAAGGAGCTCGGGTCGGCCGGCCGCGAGCCCCGCTGGGCAATCGCCTGGAAGTTCCCACCGACCACGGCGACGACGAAGCTGCTCGAGATCGAGTGGAACGTCGGCCGGACCGGCCACATGGTCCCCTGGGCCAAGCTCGAGCCCGTCCGGGTGGGCGGGGTCACCGTGTCGAACGCGACCCTCCACAACGAGGAGGACCTCGAGCGCAAGGACGTGCGGGCCGGGGACACGGTCGTCGTGCTGCGGGCCGGCGACGTCATCCCCCAGGTGGTCTCGGCCCTGCCCCAGAAGCGCCCGAAGGACGCGGTCAAGCCGAAGCCGCCGCGCAGATGCCCGGCCTGTGGCACCGACATCGTCAAGCCCGAGGATTCGGTCTTTTCGATCTGCCCGAACCGTTCCGGTTGCCCCGGCCAGATCTTCCAGCACATCAAGCATTTCGTCTCGCGCGGCGCGATGGACATCGAGGGCCTGGGGGAGAAGCAGGTCTACCGGTTCCTCGAAGAGGGGCTGATCAGCGACGTGGCCGACATCTACGACCTGAAGCAGGAGCAGCTCGAAGCGCTCAGCGGGATGGGTGAGATCTCCGCCCGCAACCTGATTACCGAGATCGAGCGCTCCCGCGAAGTTCCGTTCGCCAGGGTTCTCTTCGCTATGGGGCTGCCCGGGGTGGGTTCGGTCACGGCGGAAGCGCTGGCGGCCGAATTCGGCACGATCGACGCCCTCCACGAAGCCGATCCCGAGCGGATCGAAGGGACCGAAGGCGTCGGCCCGATCATGGCCCGCCAGATCAGCGAGTCACTGGGCGAGGAACGCACCTGGGAAATCATCGAGCGGCTGCGCGAGGCCGGGCTGAAGATGGAGCTCGCCGAGTCCGAAAGGCGGCAGGAAGGCGGTCCGCTCGAGGGCAAGACCGTGGTCCTGACCGGAACCCTGGAGGGGCTGACCCGCGACGAAGCCGGAGCGATGGTCAAGCGGGCCGGCGGCAAGATAACCGGCTCGGTCTCGAAGAAGACCGACTACGTGGTGGCGGGCGAGAGCGCCGGCTCGAAGCTGGAGAAGGCCGAGAAGTTCGAAATCCCGATCCTGGACCGCGAAGGCTTCGAGAAACTGCTGGCCGGCGAAGAGCCCTAGAGGCGGGCGATCAGGGCGGCTATTTTGTCCTGCCCTCGATGCGCGGAATCCAGGTTGCTGACGCCGTTCATCAGGATCGAGAAGGCGTACTTGTGCTTGCCGTTGAGGCAGTAGCCGGACAGAGCGCTGACGCCCGTGATCGTGCCCGTCTTGCCGTGACAGTTGTCTTGCGCCGCCGTACCGCGCATCCGGTCGGCCAGCGTGCCATCGCGGCCGGCGATCGCCAGCGATTTGACGAAGTCCTTGCGGAAGGGCTCCTGGTACACCCCGGCCAGCATCTTGACCACATCGGCCGGGCTCGAGCGGTTGGCTCCGCTTAGTCCGGAACCGTCAACCTGATGGATGTCAGAACCGAGTTTGTGCGCGTAACGCTCGACTACGGTCGTGCCGGCATGCGTTGTGCCGGATCCCCGAACATTCGCACCGAGATTCTTCAACAGTATCTCGGCGAAAAAGTTGTTCGAATCCTTGTTGGTCATTCGGGCCATCGAGGCCATGTCGGGGGAGACCTGGCGGGCGATCAGCCCCCCGACTATCGCCCGTTTCGGCGTAATCTTCAGGGCGATGTCCTTTTTGACGTGGATGCCGCGCTGCCGTAGTTCCCGGGCCATGATCTTCGTCCCCAGCTTGGCCGGGTCCGAGCTGAAATGGTTGAACGAGGCGCTGGTATAACCGAAGTTCACCGACAGGCCGGAAAGCGGGCCCACGTAAGGACTCGTCCCGTATCCGGAATCGGAGATGCCTTTCAGGTGATCGAATACCGAGTCGTCGCCGATCAACCGGCCGGTGACGCGTTTGATGCCGGCCTTCTCGACCTTGGTCGCGAGCTTCTCGAGGCGGGCACCGGTACCGCCGTAGGCCGCGAGCACTCTGCGCTGCGAAAAAGTCGGGTCACCGCCGCCCTTGAGGTAGAGGTTGCCCTTGAGCACGCCCTTGCCGGTGATCTCGCCGCTGGCAAAGACCCGGGTCCGATACCGGTGGTCCGCACCGAGCCGGCCCAGAGTGGTCGAGGTCGTGAAGATCTTCGTGTTCGAGGCGAGCGTCCGCGGCGAACGGGAATGGAGGCTGCAGACGGTCTCGCCACTGGCGAGGTTCTTGACCCTCAGCCCGGGGGCACTGTTGCCGAGACTCGCCAGCCGGCGCATCGCCGGACAGACCTGGCTGGCGCTTATTACCGCGCTTTTGTTCAACATCCGGGGCGTGACCGCGGCCCGGTCGGGGTTTGGCAGCGGCCGCGGCGTGGCGGCCATGGCGACTCCGGACGACAGGGTCGTCACGAGGACTACGGCTAGAAAAGTGGTCTTGATTCTCATTGTGTGTTGCAACAACCGGTGGGCGCAGGGTAGCGGCGTGACTGGTGACCCCCACGGCATGGTGCCTTACATCGCACTATCATTACCAGTATGGGGAAAGTCGTAAACATCGAGGATTCCTCGAAACGACGTAAGGCAGCGAACCGTAAGCGACCGTCAAAGACGGCGCTGGTACTGGGTGGCGGCGGCTTCAGCGGCGGCACCTGGGAGATCGGTGCGCTGCGTGCGCTCGACCTTCTGGCCGTCAACAGCACGGTAAACGACTTCGACATGTACGTCGGCACCAGCGCCGGATCCTTCGTCGGCACGATGCTCGCCGCCGGTGTGACTCCGGAAGAGATGATGCGCGTCCTGACCGACGACGATGACACGCCGATCGAGCGCATCAGCCAGGACGTCATGCTGCGCCCGAACTTCGGCGAATACGCACGCAAAGCTGTCGAGCTGCCCTGGCACGTAGCCGGGCTGGCCAAGAGCCTCCTGCCCCGCATCAGGGACGTCTCGATGATCGACATCGGTTACGGCCTCGCCGAGAACCTGCCGAAGGGCATCTACAACAACGCCGGCATCGGCCGTTACGTACGCGAGGCCCTGGCGACAAAGGGCATCAACGATTCTTTCGACGCGATCCGGCGCGAGCTCTACCTGACCGCGACCGACCTCGACAGTGGTGAGCGCATCGTGTTCGGTGACCCGGACAACGAATGGCCGAACGTGCCCGTCTCCAAGGCCGTCGAATGCTCCACCGCCCTGCCGCTGGTCTACGAACCGATCGAGCTGAACGGGCGGACCCTGGTCGACGGCGGCATCTACTCGACCACCAACGTCGACGTCGCCGTCGAACGTGGCGCCAAGTTCATCGTCGTGGTCAACCCGATGGTGCCCTACGTCAACGACCGGGTCAGCGGCCTGTCCAAGGTCTCCGGCGGAGACGTGCGGCGGATTGCCGACATGGGCGTGCCGGCGATTGCCAACCAGGCCTTCCGGCTGCTGCTCCACAACCGGCTCAACCTCGCGGTCGAGACCTGGAAGGAGCGATTCCCCGGCGTCGACATCCTGCTGATCGAGCCCGAGCCCGACGACGAGCTCATGTTCAGCACTTCGATCATGGACTACTCGCGGCGCCTCGAGGTCGCGACGCACGGGTTCGAATCGGTGACCGAGAAGCTCGCTACCGATTACAAGACTTATATGGAGACGGCCGAAAAGCACGGCATCGAGATCTCGGCCACCCGCCTGCGCAAGGTAATGCGCAAGGTCAAGGAGCAGGAACCGGACGAAGACTCGGTCTGGCGACGGATCTTCGACCAGACCACGAGCACCCTGCTTCGCCAGACCGGCGCTTCGTAGCGCCCGCGCAGCCGTTCCCGCCTCAGCGGATCAGGATGAGTAGAGTTCTTCGATCTGCTCGGCGTACTTCGAGGCCACTACCGGGCGCTTGACCTTCATGGTCGGCGTCAGTTCGCCGCCTTCCTGGCTGAGGTCCACCGGCAGGATCTGGAACCGCTTGACCTGTTCGACCCGGGCGAAGTGCGTATTGACCTCCTCGATGTGCTTTTCCAGCTCTTCACGCACGATCGGGCTGTTGGTCATGGCGCCGGGCTCGTCGAGGGTTCCCTGCTCGGCCGCGAAACGGGTCAGCGCCTCCTGGTCGAGGGTGATCAGGGCGACCAGGTAGGGACGGCGGTCGCCGACGACCACGCACTGTGAGACCAGCGGGTGCCGCTTGACCAGGGCTTCGATGTTCACGGGGGTGATGTTCTTGCCGCCGGAGGTGATGATGATCTCCTTCTTGCGGCCGGTGATGCTGACGTAACCGTCCTCGTCGATCGAGGCGAGGTCGCCTGTGTGCAGCCAGCCGTCGATGACCGTCTCGGCCGTGGCTTCTTCGTTCTTGAAGTAGCCCTGGAAAATGTTGGCGCCCCTGACCAGCAGCTCGCCGTCTTCGGAAAGTTTCAGTTCGACTCCGGGCAGCGGTTTGCCGACCGTGCCGATCTTCATCGCGCCCGGAAGGTTGGCCGTGCCGCCGGTGGAAGTCTCGGTCATGCCCCAGGCCTCGTAGATCGGAACGCCCGCGGCGTGGAAGAACCGGATGATCTCGGGATCGATCGGAGCCGCACCGGTCAGGGCGATCTTCAGGTTTCCGCCGAAGATGGCGCGAATCTTCTCGAAGACCATCTTGTCGGCGATCGCGTGCTTTCGCGTGAGGAGGAAGCCGGGGTTCTTGCCTTCGGCTTCGACATCGTTCAATTTCTTGCCGACCTTGATCGCCCACTTGAAGATCGCCGCCTTGAGGCCGCCGGCGCTGGTCGCCGAGGCGATCGCGGTGTCGTGGACCTTTTCGAAGATCCGCGGGACCGAAGGGAAGTTCTCGGGCTTGATCTCCGAGAGGCTGGGGACGATGCGCAGCTGGTCGCGCTCCCAGAAGGCGATACGGCCGCCGATGTCGAGCACGCCGTACTGGATCAGCAGGGCGAAGACGTGGGCCAGGGGGAGGAAGAGGAAGGTGGTCTCGCCGGCGCCGAGCAGGGCGGCCTCCTGCGACATGTTGAGCATCGCCCGGTAGTTGCCGTGCGAGATGACGCAGCCCTTGGGCGGCCCGGTCGTGCCTGAGGTGTAGACGATCTTGCAGATGTCGTCGGGGCTGACACTCTGGTAGCGCTGCCTGAAATCGGCTGAATTGCCGTTGGCGCCGCGGTCCTTGACCTCGGCCATCGAAATCGCGTCGTCGGCCTCGCCGATCATCATGATCACCTGCTCGAGCTTCGGCAGATTGCCGCGGACCTGACGAACCTTCTCCAGCTGTCCCTCGTCTTCGACGATCACGACCCGGGCGCCGCTGTGCTCAAGCACGTACTCGCATTCCCCAGCGGAATTCGTCTGGTAAATCGGGACCACCGTGGCACCGGCGGTCAGGGCGGCGAAGTCGAACAGCGTCCATTCGGGGCGGGTGTTGCCGAGGATCGAGACGATGTCGCCGGGTACGATCCCGAGGTCGATCAGCCCGAGGGAGAGGTTCTCGACCTGGGCCAGGACCTGGGTGAAGGTCGAAGTCTCCCAGACATCCTCGTCATTCTTGTAGAGAAACGCACCGCTGTTCGGGAAGGCCTCCGCGGCGAGCGGCAGCAGGTCGGCCAAGGTCTGGGAACGGCTGGACGAAGCACTATCAGGCAACGATGGTCCTCTCGGGTACGCGGCGTGTTCTCAATTGGAAATCCTCGCACATCAAATCGGATTGGGCACATCGATGAACTCGTGCCTGATCCCGAATCGCCCGGCGAGCTCGTCTCCCAGCCGTCTCACGCCGACGGTCTCGGTCGCGTAGTGGCCGGCACCGATGAAGTGGATGCGGCCCTCGCGGGCGTCGGCCATGACGTGCTCGGCCGGCTCACCGGTGAGGAATGCATCGAGGCCGAGCTCGATCGCCGTGTGGATGTCGGAGGCGCCGGCGCCCGTGACGACGCCGATCGAATGGACCTTTTCGGGGCCTTCGGCAAATACGAGCGGTTCACGGCCGAGTTCCCGTTCAACCCTGCTGAAGAGCTCGGCGGCGTCGATGCCTTCTTCGGACCGGGCGACCACGCCGATGTGCCGGCCCTTGGCCTCGCCGATCAGGCCGGGTCCCGGCTCGAATCCGAGCAGCCGACTGACAAGCGCGTTGTTGCCGATCTCGGGATGCCCGTCGAGCGGCAGGTGGTAGCCGGCGACCGAGAGGTCGTGGTCCAGGGCGGTCTTCAGCCTCGCCGCCATGGGTCGGGTCAGGTAACGCGGGTGGAAGTCCCAGAAGATGCCGTGGTGGGTGATAAGCAGTTCGGAGCCGAGTTCAGCCGCGGCCGTGATCGAGTCCAGGTGCGCCGAGACGGCCGTGGTGACCAGTTCGACTTCGGGGTTTCCGGGGATCTGGAGCCCGTTCGGGCCGTAATCGCCGAACGAGTCGATCTCGAGCAGGTCATCGCACCAGGCGATGACTTCTTCAAGGCTGGCCATACATCCAGAATAAGGAAATACCGCTCGCCCCATAAACTAGGTTCGTGGCTGAATCCGATCCTTCCCCTTTAGCTCCGAGCGCCGATGACTCGTTCATCGAGTCGCTCATGGAAACCGACCTCTATTCAATGGGGGCCTACTTTTCCGACAGCAACCCCGAGCTGGTCGACGAGGTGATCGAGCGCAGCGTCGCGATCGAAGAGAGAGGACTGCGCCGGTTCTCCGACGAAGAGGGGCTCGGCATCGAAGAGACTTTTCGGACGCTCTGGACGGGCCTGGCAGTTCGGTATTACAAGTCCGTGGCTGGATGAGCGATTCCGCGTCCGACTTGAAGCCGGCCGGCGGCCGGCCCGGTCGGATCTGGATCATCCTGATCCTGGCCCTGGCTGTGGTCGGTCTGTTGATCGGACTCGCCGGACTTTCCACTCAGGAGCCCGGTGCCGAATTCAAGAATGTGATCGGAGCCGGCGACAGCCAGCGGATCTTCGGCGGCGTGCGCCAGTTCGACGACCGCCTCGGATCCGAGGACGCACCGATCCAGATCCAGTATTTCGCCGACGTACAGAGTTCCACTTACAGTGACCAGTTCCTCGAGACGATCCCTCCGACCGTCTCCACCGACGTGCGTGACGGCGGCGTCCAGTTCCTCTTTCGCAACCGGTCGCTGACCCAGAACGCGACCGAGCTGAGCTTCTACGGCGTCCAGGCTGCCGCGAACCAGGGCTACGGCTGGCAGTTCGCCTACCTGATGGTGCGGAACCAGGAAGAAGCCGAGAAGCACCGCCTCACCGAAGACTTCCTCGAGACGCTGGCCGGCGCCATCCCGCACCTCGAACTGCTCGAATGGAAAGAGGATTTCGACAAAGGGGTCGACCCGGGCAGTGAGATGACGGCCGACCTCCAGGCCCAGGACGAGCTGGCGATCAACGCCAAAATCAGGGACGAACCGGCCTTCATCGTCTCCGGGCCGGGCGGCACACAGATCCTTCAGGACGCACCTGACCTGGACCGCCTGCAGCTTGCAATCGATGAGGTTCGGTAGGCTCGTTTTTCTCGGGGCGTGGCGCAGCCTGGTAGCGCGCACCGTTCGGGTCGGTGAGGCCCCCGGTTCGAATCCGGGCGCCCCGATGTTCATGCCGCCTCGCGGCTGAGCGAGTTACGTCGAAAAGGCGCCCAACAGGGCGCCTTTTCTCGTGCAGGGATGGTTGGCGAGTGGGCCCGGGGGCCACCTATGCACGCCTGGCTTCGTCGACGCCCGGCTCGGCCAGCTCAGGTACCTGAGTACGATCGCGGGCCGGCCGGGCTTACTCCTTGCCAGCCACTCCCTGACGGCCCCCGGACTCCACTCTCATTGGTGGGGAACGGCTGAGTCTCGGCTGCCTGCAGAAGCGACCTGGCGGAGCACTGGGGGCTCTATCGCTTTGCTCCGCGCGTTGGCATACCTCGTTGTCTTGTGCTGGTTCGTTGGATGGCCTAGGCTGAGTTCATGCGACTTGTTGCCACTTTCGTGGCTTTGATCGCGGGCTTTTTTCTTGTGGCGGGGGTCGCAGAAGGTGGTTCGCGGGCTGATCTTTCGGTTTCCGGTGTGGGGGCCGGCCCGGATGAGGTGGCGGCCGGCGGTACCTTGAGGCTGAAGGTTTCGGTCAGGAATCTGGGCAAGGCCAAGGTCAAGAAGGCCAAGGTCACAGTCCGGCTGGGTCTGCCGGGTGGAGCATCAGGCGACCGGGTTGGTTCGGCGAAGGTCAAGCGGCTCAAGGCCAAGGGTTCCCGCAAGCTGAAGGTCAGGGTGGTGGTGCCCGCATCAACCGGACCCGGGGCGTTTCAGCTCATCGCCTGCGTGCCGCCGGGAAAGCAGAAGAACGACTGCCGGACGGGCAAACCGTTCAAGGTGGTCGACCGTTCGAGCTGGGCGCTTATCGAGGCGGCCGAAGCGGCGGGCAAGTTGACTCCGGGCAAGGCTCTGCTCTACGAGCTCTATGCGCTCGACGGGGACAAGCGGCTGCCACGTGCATATCGGGGGCCGGGCGAATCTCCGAGTGGCGTGATCTTTGCCGACCTGCTGAGCGCGTATCCGACTCTCCCGGCCGCGGATCAGGCAGCACTCCTGCCCTACACACTCCAGCCGCGCTATCGGCAGAGTGCCTGGGCTCCGCCCGCGGGCAGCGGCAAATCGACGATGATCTCACTTTCACCAGCCGGGCGGGCCGGCACCTCCGCCGCCGAGCCCGATTGCAAGAACGTCGAGCCTGCCCGGGGTGCCTGGACCGGGTTCGAAGCGAAGAACGCCTGGTTCTGGGTCCGGCCTGGGCGCCCGGCAGCGCTGGCGCGCGCCAAATCACTCGCCAGAGAGTTTGACTCGAAGGTCTGGCCCAAGATAACCGGAGCCTTCAGGACGGTGACCGATTCGGGAGGCGCGGCCTGCGATCCGGCCGGCGACTCGAAACTCGACATCTACTTCGTGACGCCTGGCAACGCGGCACTCGAGGGCTCTGGCGGCATGACGGCGGGAGTGGTCTGGGAGACCGACTGCGGGCCCGTTTCCTCATTCATCATGCTTCCGGAGAACGCCAACCGGTCGGTCCTGGCCCATGAATTCATGCACGCCGTCCAGTTCAGGTACAAGGCCTGCGATCGTTACCCGGCGTGGGTCGAGGGCACAGCGAACTGGGCGATGGATTTCGTGTATCCGAAGGACCAGTACGAACACCTTTGGAAGTACGGCATTCAGTTTCCCTTTGTTTCGATGATGGCTTCCGATTCCGCCTCCGGCTACCAAACCTGGCCCTTCTGGTACTCGCTTCGCAAAAAGGAATCAGTCGAGGGAATCAAGCGGGTCTTCAATGCCCTGGCCACCAAGGACTTTCCCGGTGCCCTTGAGGCCGGCCCGTCGGACGGGCTCAGGGAAGCCTGGAAGCGATACGCGATGCAACGCTGGAATCAGGACCCGGTCGGTGCTTCCGGATTCCCCGAGCCGAAGTCCTACAAGGACTGGGATTCGTTTGCTGTCAAGCCTGGCGCGGTGACGGAGGACGTGAGGATCGGCAGTGCGAGCAAGAAGGAGTTCGACCTTGTGACCTCGACCCGGGATCGTCTCTCGACCTTCTACAACGAAGTAAAAATCGATGACAGGAAGGTCAAACACCTCACCTTCGAAAACGGTGACCCCGGCTTGCCGAGCTCCCTGGTACAGGCATTCATCAAGCTGGCCAACGGCAAGTGGCGGCACGAGGACTGGTCGGAGAAAAGGTCGGTCAGCTTCTGCCGGGAGAACGCCGATGAAAATGTCGTGCGCCTGATCGTGGCGACCTCGAACGTCTCGCCTCGCGTTGGTCCGCTGGGGGCGATCAAACACAAGATCATCGCGAAGAATGCCTGCTCGCTGCCCGAGAGTTACAGCGGCAGCATCACCGGAACGGCCACCTACGACGGCAACACGCTGGGATCCGGCAACAGCGCCGAGGCCAACTGGAGCGGAACGGTCAACCTGGTCCGCATCGAAACCGGTTCCGACGACTATCCGGCCTACTACCAGGTCGATCACGGAGCGGGTGGCACTCTCCACTATTCAGTGACCGGCACGCTGGATAGCTGCCACATGGCCGGGCAGGAAGATGTGGACCTGTCCGAACTTGGCACCTACCCGATCGCAGTACTCAACCTCTTCGGCGGCGATCCAGCCACCTATGGCCTGACCGTCCCGATGGGAGGGGGACCAGCGAATTTCATGGTTACGAGGTCGGGCTGCGCGGATCCGGGGCAGAACACTCCGCTGAACTGGTATCCGCCGGCCGGATCGATCTATTCGGCGATGTCGAAGTCAACGGAAACGGTCGGCGAAGGCGGCGAACTCAAGGGGAGCAACTCGACCGGTGGTCCCGTGACGCAGACATCGACCTGGAATCTCTCGCCCGGAGGTTGAGCCTGACCGGCTACGCCCGAATAGACTGAATCGGTCAGAGAGTTCTAACCGGGACGTTTGAGCGTGGGGAACAAAGCAACTCGAATCTTGAATCTGACGTTTGCGCTAGCCGCAGCGGGCCTTTTAACGTTCGCCGCGGGAACGGCCTCAGCCGTGCTCCCACCGCAGGCCGGAAAGGCCGAGATGGTGTTCGAGAATGGCGGGCGGATCGTCTCGATGAAGGCGGATGGCTCGGAGCGGACGATCCTGACCCGGGCGGATGCCCCGCTCGGTGAAATGTCCGACGACGGGGACAGCGAGCCGTCGATTTCCCCGGACGGGTCCTCGCTTCTGTTTTCCCGGTACCTCGAGGATTCCCCCACTGGTGACTCATCGAGCATCGTCATCGCCGATCGGGAAGGGGGACCCCTTAAGACCCTCCTGCCGAGCGAGCAGTACCCGAGTCCGGTCAGGAGCGATGTCTTCGGCCCGGTCTGGTCCCACGATTCATCGCGGGTCTTTTTCATCAGATTCGGGCAGGGCGGCAATAAATTCATCAGCGAAGTCAGGTCGATCAAGGCCGACGGCACCGGAATGCGACTTATCAGCCGGACCTCGACCCGTCTGAACTTCGGAGAAGATGAAGACGGCTACGAACTGAAGCCGATCCCGATCGAGATCGCACCTTCGCCCAACGGCGACCAGCTCCTCGTCACCTACTTCCGCTTCTTCGGCGCAAGTCCGATGAACACGTACCTGATGGATCCGGCCACCGGCAAGAGAAGGCTGTTGATGAAGGACGCGAGCGGCAACGCCTGGTCCCCGGACGGCTTGCGGATCGCTTTCGCCTCTGAGCGGGACCACATCGACAAGGAATGCTACGAAAGCAGGTGCTCGTACGACGCGCAGCTCTACGTGATGAAGGCCAACGGCTCGGGCGTGAGAAGGCTGATCCCGGGGACTCCTCAAGGCTCCGCATACGGACCTTCCTGGGCCGCCAACGGCAACCGGATTGCATTCACCAGCGACCGGGGCGATCCGCGCCGCTTCTCGTCGAGCGAGATCTTCTCGATCCGCCCCGACGGCAGGTGCCTGGCCCGGTTGACCAACGGCTCCCCGCCCAGCGGCTCGCCTGCATGGGGACCGGAGGGGTCACTCTCGGCCGCACCCGGGACCTGCGGCGATGCCGCGCCCAGGGCCCTGGGCGAGATCACGCCGGATCCGGACACCCTCGCGCTCAAGCTCTCGCCCTTCTGGCTCGGTTCCTTTTTCGGCAACACGCTCCTCAGCGACATCTTCAAGAACGGACGGATAGTGGAAATGGAGTACCGCGACTGTGGCGCCTTGAACGCCGCAAACTGCTCGCGCCCGATCTCGGTCATCTCCGGGCCCGTCTGCGAGAAGCTCTCGGACTCGGCCTTCGATGACGCGACCTTCACCCGCCTGGTCGAAAGGCGCGGCGCGCTGGTGATGCTCACCGAGCCCTCGGGTGGGGGAATCGAGGTCATCGCCTACTCGGGCGGAGTCGAGACCGCGATTTACACGAGGAGCAAGTTCCGAGGCAGGAAGGTCAAATCATCCGTCCTCCTTCGCCTGGTGGACCAGATGCGGCCAGTCACCTCGACTGATTCAGTCACCACTTTCGAGCCGCCCGTCTTCACGCTGAGCGAGGTCCAGAAGGCCCGGGCGGTGCTCCGCTCGTGGAAGCAACTCGGAACCCTGGCCGCCGCGGCGGAGAAGCAGGACATGTTCCCCAAGCTCGCCGGCGTCTACCTGAAGTTCGGCAAGGCCCTGGCCCGCCGCGGCAAGGTGCTGACCGCGAAGTGTCACCGCCGCACCGCGGTCCCCGGTTCAATCAAGCTGCGCTAACTGCCGTCAGGCCGGATTGCCGCGCTGATCACCTCTCTGGCAACGGTTTCCTATCCATGACACGGGAAACCGTTGCCAGAGAGCTTATTTTCGGGGGAGGGCGTGTGAGACAGAAGTGTCTCATTCGGTACACTTGTGTATCAAGTGGAACCCGAACGTGAACAGATCTTCCGGAACGTCGCCAATGCGGTGACGGCCAACCATGGTGCCTCGACCGGGGAAATTGCCGCTGCCGCGGAAATCAGCCGGGCGACCCTCCACCGGATCTTCGGAAGTCGGGACGAGATGCTCGAAGCGGTCTACGGCTGGCTGCTTGAACGGTGCGACGAGATCTTCGACGCGGCCGGGATCGACGACGGGCCGGTCATGGCCGCCTTCGACCGCCTGATCGACGACTCCTACCCGCTGGCCCAGTCCTACTGGCTACTGATTGCTTCGCCGACTCTCGAGCAGGTACCCGAGCTCGGCAAGACGATCGAGGCCCAGGACCTGCGTCTCGAGAGATTCTTCATCCGCGGCCAGGCCGAAGGATTCTTCCGGCCCGATCTGCCGCCCCGCTGGCTCGGCTACTCACTCGGGTCCCAGGTGATGACCGCCTGGTACCTGGTCGATGACGGTTTCGCCGGCGCGAAGGACGTTCCGCGACTCGTGCGGAGCGCCGTGCTCGAAGGCATCAAACCCCAGACCGGGGACTGATCATGGTCGAGACCAAGGCATCAGATCCCAACCGCTGGGCAATTCTCGCTGTGCTCTGCGCGGCGCTGCTGGTCGTGGTCATCGACGTCACCGTTCTTCATGTCGCCGCGCCGGCGATCTCGGCCGACCTCGATCCGACTGCCCTCCAGCTGCTTTGGATCATCGACATCTACCCGCTGGTGGCGGCGCCGCTGCTGCTGGCGGCGGGCGTCGCCGGCGACCGGCTGGGGCGAAAGTCGGTCCTGCTGGTCGGCTTCCTGGTTTTTGGGATCGCATCGGTCGCGGCGGCTTTCGCACCGACAACCGAGATCCTGATCGCCTCCCGGGCCCTGCTCGGCGTTGGTGGCGCGATGATCATGCCGCCCACCATGTCGATCATCCGGGACGTCTTCCGCGACCGGGAAGAACGGGTCCGCGCGGTCGGCATCTGGAGCGCGACCAGTGCCGGCGGTGCCGCGATCGGTCCGCTGGTCGGTGGCTTCCTGGTCGAGCACTGGTGGTGGGGCTCGGTCTTCCTGATCAACATCCCGATCCTCCTGGTGGTCACACCGTTCGCGATCAAACTGCTGCCGCAGAGCCGGGCCGAATCGCCGCCGCCGTGGGACACCCTCGCCGTGGTCATGTCGGCAGTCGGCATCCTCGGCATCGCCTTCGGCTTCAAGGAAGGCGCCCGTTATGGCTTCTTCGACATCAAGGCCCTGGTCGCGATCCTTTTCGGAGCGGTGGCGCTCTACCTCTTCGTCATGGGTCAGCTGCGCGAAGAGCGACCGCTGCTCAACGTGCGGCTTTTCGCCCGGCGCGAGTTCGCGGTCGCGGTCGGCTGCGTATTCCTTTCGATGTTCGGCCTGGTCGGCATCGAGTTCTTCGGAGCGCAGTACCTGCAGCTGGTGCTCGGCCTCGAACCTCTCGCCGCCGCGATCCGCCTGCTGCCCCTGATGATCTCGACCCTGATCGGTGGCCTGCTGGCGGCGCGGGTCCTCTCGCGGCTCGGCACCAAGGCGACGATCACTCTCGGCCTGGGCGCGACCACGATCGGCCTGCTGCCAATGCTTGCACTGGGGGTCGAGGACCAGTACTGGCTGCTCTGGCCGTCCTTCCTGCTGATCGGGTTCGCGCTCGAGGTCGCCCTGGTCGCGGCCAACGACGTAATCATCTCCTCGGTGCCGGCCGATGAGGCCGGCGGGGCGGCAGCGATTGAAGAAACCGCCTACGAACTCGGCGGTGGCTTTGGCGTGGCCGTGCTCGGCTCGGTCCTGGCGATCGCTTACAGCGCCGAGACCGGACCGATCACGGGAGTAAGCCAGGTCGGGATCGACACCGCGCGGGAATCACTCAGCCGCGCGATCGACATCAGTCAGACGATGCCGACCACGATGGCCGGGCCCTTGATCACCGGGGCCCGGGAGGCGTTCATGTCGGGGTACCACACGATGATCCTGGTCAGTGTCGGAATCCTCGGCATCTCGGCCCTGATCTCCGGCTTCGCCCTGCGGAGCCGGAACTGATCGCCGGCCCGGAACGCTGCAGGGGCCAAGGCCTCCGGATCGTTAGGCTAGGAGTAGAGAACCAGTCAATAACCAAGGAGTGCCAAATGGCTTACGAAGTTCCTGATCTTCCCTACGATTACGCCGCCCTCGAGCCCCACATCGACGAGGCCACCATGCGGGTCCATCACGACAAGCATCACCAGGCTTACGTCGACAAGGCCAACGCGGCCCTTGCGGGCACAGAGTGGGCCGACAAGGACGTCGAAGACGTGCTCAAGGACCTCGGCTCGCTGCCCGCCGACAAGCAGGGACCGGTGCGCAACAACGCCGGCGGCCACTACAACCATTCGCTCTTCTGGGAGATGCTCAGCCCCGACGGTGGCGGCGAGCCCAGCGGCGACCTCGCCGCGGCGATCGATTCGGCCTTCGGCTCGTTCGACGAGTTCAAGGAGCAGTTCAAGGCCGGCGGCGTTGGACAGTTCGGTTCCGGCTGGGTCTGGCTCGTCACCGACGGTGCTCTCGTTTCGATCGTCTCCACCCCGAACCAGGACACGCCGCTCGCTGACGGCCTGACCCCGCTTCTCGGTGCCGACGTCTGGGAGCACGCCTACTACCTCAAGTACCAGAACAAGCGCCCGGATTACCTCGAGGCCTTCTTCAATGTCGTCAACTGGGACTACGTGGCGGAGCGCTACGTCGCTGCCTGAGCCCATGTTTTTGAGGTTCGTGCGGCCCGGGATCAGCTCCCGGGCCGCGCTCTTTCGGGGGTGAACAGTGGAATCCCCAGAGGCCGCAGACTGTTGTTAGGGTGCGGCTTCATGAAACTGATTCGTCCACTCCTTTTTGTTGCCGCTTCGCTGGTCCTCCTGACGGGCTCGGCTGAGGCCCGGCTCACGATTGACGATGTATCACTCCGGCCTTCGACTCAGGTCCAGGGCACGTTCATGGACTTCGGCAACCATGGCATCGCCGATTCGGGCAACGAATTCGTCGAGCCACTCGCTGACCGCTGTTACGCGCCGCAGGCGGCAGGTGGAACAGTTCAGATTCAGCTGCGTAACCCTGGAACTACCCCGCTTGATGTGAATGCGGTCAAGCTGAACGGCACCGACCTCACTGAGCTCACCGACCGCCCTGACGGTGACCCCGCTTTTTGCGACCGCGGCGACGTTCGCTGGTTCCGGATCTCCCCGCAAACCATTCCGGCGGGCGGGGCGGGTGCGATCTACGTGAACGGTCCGCGGTTCAAGGCTGGAAGCCCGGTCAGCTTCGAAGTTGATTCGAACGGTGGTTCGGCCCGGGTGAAAGCCAATCTGTCGGTTCCCGGTCTTCGGATCAACGGGATTCGTTTCGCTCCGAACCTGAAGCGGATATGGGTCTTCGCTCAGCCGAACCGAAGGATTTTCCGGAAGTTCTCATTCGCCAGTTTGAGGCTTAACGGTCGGCCGCTGAAGGCCCGCCAGCATGGTGGCCGAAGGCCCGGCGGACGAATCCTCGTTACCGCACCTCTGGCGAAAGTCAAGCCCGGTGCCCGGATCAATCTCCGGATGCGTTTCAAGTCCGGTAAACGGCGGTTGGTTACGTCCACCAGCCTGCGGGCTTTCGGCAGCCGCTTTCAGATCGGTATGGGTGTTGGTTTCGGTTTGTCGGATCTGCCAGAGGGCGAGGATGCCGAGCGGCTTCGCCAGAGTGGTGTCGACACGCTCTTCGCCTACGATCAGACCTTCGATTTCGAAACCCTGCTTCGGGCGGCGCACCAGGGCGGGTTCGAGGTGGCGGTCGGCCCCCGGATCCCCGGGGGCGACGTCACGCGCGAAGAACGGACCGACGAACTGGTCGAGGCAATACCCCGGCTCGCCGCGGACCCCGCGATCACCACCTGGATCCCCTTTGACGAACCCGACATCCCGTTCCCCGAGCCAATCTGGCGGTATCGCAGTTCGAACTACATCGCTGGTCTGGCCGACCGGGTCGAGCGGGCTGACAGCACCCGTCCAGCTTTCACCAACGAGTGGAGTCCGAACGCGGCATCCGAGTACGGGGCGATCGGTGACGTCAACGGCTGGGACCACTACATCCTCGACCGTGCCCCGTTGGCGCTCGAGTCGGCCCTGGCATTCGCCCAGTCAAATCGGGCCGCGGTCTCACCGTCGCCTTTCTGGTTCTGGAATCAGGCGCTCGCGTACGGTCAGGCTCGGGTGCCGAGCGCCGAAGAGACCCGCGTCTACACGAGCCTCGCGGTCGGCAATGGCGCAACCGGCCTGCTCTGGTTTTCATGGGACGGGGAGAACCTCGAGCGTCCGCTCTGGCCGGAGATGAGTGCTGAGAGTCGTACCCTCGCGGCGCTGGCGCCTGACCTGCGCAACTCGGTAGCTTGGCCGGGCGCCGCCACCAGCGGTGCCTCCCGGATCGATCTCGGCACGGTGGTCAGTCCGCGCCTCGCTTTCCTGACTGTTTCGAACCTCGATTACCAGATTGTTGGCAACGAGCCTTACCGGTTCACCTCGCGAACGGGGGTCAAGGTGAAGTGGAAGCTGCCGACCTGGCTGAAACACCGAAAAGATCTGGTTGTGGCTGAGGTCACGCCCGGCAGTCGGCCGGCCCGGCTCGGGCGCATCAACGGTGGCCGGACGCTCAGGATCGACGATTTCGATTCATCGCGGTGGTACGTAGCCGCCCCAAGGTCGGTGATCAAGGGCGTCGCGGCAAGGTTGGGTCCCGGATAGACGCGTTTCGTCGCGGGTCGGGTGGCACGAGGTCGTGCTTCGGTAGCCTCACGGTCCGATGAAAAACTTTTCGCGAAAGCTTCCACTGCTCGTAATTGCCGTCGCCGGCCTTCTGGCCCTCGGCCTCTCCGCCTGTGGTGGCGGAAACGATGGAGACGAGACCGCCCGCTCGGCACCTTCGGCTTCGGACTTCCCGTCAGCCCAGGGCAAGACGATCGAAGAGGTCCTGAACGCACAGAAGCCCTCCGAGCTGGTCGCCGCCCCTGCCGCCTCGGTCTTCGAGCTCGGCACAAACCGCTATCCCTTCGGCGTATTCGACGTCGGCGGCAAGCAGATCGATGACGCCGACGTGGCCCTGTACTTCGCCAAGAGCCCGCAGTCAGAGGTCGAAGGGCCCCTGCCGGCCAAGGTCGAGTCGCTGGAGACGAAGCCCGCCTATCGGGCAAAGGGCAGCGCCGGAGCCGGCGAGGCCACGACCTTCTACCTGGTCGACGACATCAAGTTCAACCGGTCAGGCCCCTGGCTGGCGATGGCGGTGATCAAGGGTGAAGACGGCTTCGAAGCGACCCGTTTGACCCAGAGTCCCGCCGTCGGCCAGTTCCCGGAGATCGCGGGCGTAGGTGACAAAGCACCCGTGGTCAGCACGCCGACCGCGGCAAGCGTCGGCGGTGACCTCGCGAAGATCGACACCCGTCAGCCGCCCGACGACATGCACGAGACCGATTTCAAGGACGTCGTCGGCAAGCAGCCGGTGGCGCTCCAGTTCGCCACGCCGGCGCTCTGCCAGACCAGGGTCTGTGGCCCGGTCGTCGACGTCGCCGAACAGGTCAAGTCTGAGGCCGGCGACGGCGTCGATTTCATCCACATGGAGATCTACAACGACAACGACCCGAACAAGGGGCTGCGGCCCCAGCTCCGGCCATATGGACTGCAGACGGAGCCGTGGATGTTCCTGATCGGCTCCGACGGGAAGGTCAAGCAGCGAATCGAAGGCCCGTTCAGCGTCGAAGAGCTGACGGCCGACGTCGAAAAACTGAAGTCGGAGTAGCCCTCCGGGTCATTCGACCGGGGTCCAGGTCTCGGCGGTTTCCGAGGGCGAGGGTGTCGCCAGCGCGCCCGATCCGTCGGCGACCCGGGCGGCGCGTGCCTCCACCGGCAGATGTTTTTCCTGAGCTCCTGCGGCCGGCGGGATCTTGCTCATCGCGCGTTCGGTCATCGCCGTGATCGTGAGGCTCGGGTTGACCCCGGGGTTGGCCGGCACGGCCGAGCCGTCGCAGATCAGGAAGTTCTCGTAGCCGAAGAGGTGGTTGTCGGCGTCGACCACTCCCGATTCCGGCCCGGCGCCGACCACGGCGCCGCCGAGGATGTGGGCGGTCGTCGGGATGTTCAGGGTGGACTCGGCGATCGAACTCTGAGGGATGCCGCCCGTCTTCTTTGCGAACCACTTGGCCACATCTTCGGCCGCCTGGATGAAGGTCGGGTTGGGGCGCTCCGGGTCCTGCTCGGTCTGGAGGCGCACACCCTTGCCGAAGCGTTTCTTGATCGGCTTGAGCCGCATCGCCGAATCGACCGACTGCATCACCAGGAGGATCACCGTGCGCTGCGACCAGTGCCGCGGGTTGAGCAGGAGCTTCAGGGTCTGTCCCGGGTGCCTGGACATGGCCGCCACCCATTTGAACGGCCGGGTGAATCGGGTCCCGTTGGCGGTCATGATCGTGTATAGCCGGCTCATCGAGTCACCGGCCTTACCGTAGGTCACGACTTCGATGTGGGTGTCGGGATCGGGGTAGATGCTCGATGTGATCGCGACCGAGTGGCTGAAGTCGCGGGTGTCGTCCGGCGCGGTGACCGCCTGGATCGACTCCGAATTCGTCCTGACCACGTGCCCGAGGCGTTCGGAGATGTTCGGCAGCGCTCCGGAATGGCGGCAGTTGGCGAGCAGGCTGTTGGTCCCGAGGGCACCCGCCGAGACGATCACTCCCCGCGCCGTCAGTTCTTTGCGGGAATGCCTCAAGACGGCACCCGAACGATCGGTTTGCAGCCGGTATCCGTCGCTGCCGTCGGCGGCACCGATCGGTCGGATCTCGGTCACCTGGCGGCCGGGCTTCACCTCGACACCCAGCTTTTCAGCGAAGTAGAGGTAGTTCTTGACCAGGGTGTTCTTGGCGCCGTAGCGGCAGCCGACCATGCAGGCGCCGCACTTGATGCAGCCGGTCCGGTCCGGGCCTTCTCCGCCGAAGTACGGATCGGAGACGGTCTTGCCGGGCTGGCCGAAATGGACTCCGACCTGGGTGTTGGCGTAGGTGTTGTCGGCGCCGGTCTCTTCGGCGTACTCGCGGAGGAGCGCATCGGCTGGCCCCGTGTCGCGGTAGAGCGTGACCCCGAGGATGCGTTCGGCCGTGACGTAATGGGGGCCGAGCTCGACTTCCCAGTCGGCCAGTCCGTCCCACTGCTTGTCGGTGTAGAAGGCGGGGCGGGGGCGATAGAGGGTGTTCGCGTAACCGAGGCTGCCGCCGCCGACGCCGCTGCCGGAGACGATGAAGATGTCCTTGAAGGCGGTCATGCGCATGATGCCCCGCAGGCCCAGCTTCGGCATCCAGAAGTAGCGGCGCAGGTTCCAGGTCGTCTTCGCGAAGTCCTTGTCCTCAAAACGCCGGCCGACTTCGATCACGGCGACCTTGTAGCCCTTTTCGGCAAGCCTCAGCGCTGAAACGCTGCCGCCGAAACCGGACCCGACGATGATCCAGTCGTAGTCGTATTTCCCTGACATTGGCTGGAGTCTAGAGAGTTCAATACATCTGACTGGTAACCGCATCCGCGTAAACGTATTACCAATTGAAAGGACCTGACCGCAACCTTTCCCCCTTCTTTGGTTTAGAGTCACTGAAGCAATCTGGCTCACGTAAGCCCGCGTTCGGGCGCATCAATACTTCAAGGAGAGAAATGCAACGGTTGGGAATAGGTCTGGCGATGGTTGCCGCATTTGCGGTGGCAGCGATCGGATTTGCAGCGCCGGCATCGGCCGCGCAGGTCAGTGCGACCAAGCTCGAGAAGAGCGTCAAGAAGGCTAGTAAGAAGGCCAAGAAGACGTGCAAGCGAGCCGGCAAAGTCAACCGTTCAAAGAACGCGAGCGCAAAGGCCAAGAAGAAGGCCAAGAGGGCCTGTAAGAAGGCGAAGAAGAATTCCAAGCGCCTGAACAAGAAGCTCAAGTACACCAACGCCCAGTACTTCGACGTCTGCAAGCACGGCTGCAAGTACAAGACGGTCCAGAACGGCGTCAACGCCGCCGGCACCTGGCAGTTCAAGAACAAGAAGCGCACCGCAACCGTTCGCGTCCAGCCCGGCACTTACGTCGAAGGAGTTCTCCTCCGCGGCAAGACCGAAGGCAGGAAGTTCGACAACCTGAAGATCATGGGCGTCAAAAAGGACAAGTCTCCCGCGGCCAATCAGGCTGGCGCAAAGAAGGTCATCCTCGAAGGCACCAACGCCAAGACGATCCTCAAGGGCAACTCGCCCGTCTGGCGTCCCGGTGATGACGAGACGCAGCCCGCGAACAACGCGATCGATGCTGAAGACATCGACGGACTGGTCCTCAAGAACATGTGGGGCCGTCACTACCTCAATAACACCTTCTTCATCTGGGCCTCGAATGAGCCCGCTGATAATTCCCACTGCTCCGATTTCGTGATGGACAACCTGGTTTCTTCGGACACCAAGTCCTACGGGCTGTTCTCACGTAACTGCTTCGGTGGCAAGTTCCTCAACTCCGAGGGCTGGAACCACGGCGACTCCGCGCTCTACGTCGGCGAGACCCCGTGTGACAGTGAAGACTGGAACAACCGTGAGCAGCCGGAGAAGGGTCCGTGCCAGGCGAAGCCGGACTGGACCGTTGTCGACAACGTGACCAGCCACCAGAACGTGCTCGGTTACTCAGGCACCAACTCGAAGTACGTCGAGATCAAGAACTCGACCTTCTACAACAACGGTGCCGGCATCGTGCCGAACACCCTCGATTCGGAAAAATTCGAGCCGAACGGATGGATGAAGATCCACGACAACAACATTTTCTGGAACAACTACAACTACTACTCAACCGGTTCCGAATTCAAAACCGTTTCCAATGGTCTCGGCGAGGTGGCCGGAGTCAACGTGAACTACCCGACGGGTATCGGTGTCGTTCTTTACGGATCTGACGGCATCATCACGGAGAACAACAACATCTTCGGCAATGAGAAGTGGGGCGCGATGGCGTTCTCCGCTCCCGGTAGCTTCGGCGCCAACGATGACGATGACGCCAAGAACCTGAACAACCAGTTCATCGACAACAAGATGGGCCGGAACGGTCAGGATCCGAACGGAATCGATTTCCTGGACGACGCCACCGGTGGAGGCAACTGCTACCAGAACAATGGAGCCAGCGCAACGTACGTGCTCGGGAACGGAAGCGTCGCCCCGGACACTCTCTACCCGAAGTCCTGTCCTCTGCCCGTCAAGTACAACAAGGACACGAGCAGCCTGAATGCTGAAGCCGGAATCCAGGTCGACTTCGACAACCTCAGCAACCCGGACACGGTCCTCGGGTACGCCGCGGCTGACCCGCCCGAGACGATGGAATGCTCGTGGCTCGGCAACACGCACCCGCCGTTCACTGACGCCAATGGCATCAGCTACACCGAGAAGCGCGCCGACCCCGTCACCTGCGCCCCGTAGGCGTCGAGAAACCGAAAAGGAACGAATGAATTCACTGTTAACAAAGCGGTTGCCGGGGATCCTGGCACTCGGACTGGTGACGCTGGCCGTGGGGGCGGCCGGCTCACCGGCCAGTGCCAACACTTCGGGTGGGGCCCAGATCAGTGGCCTCACCCCGGCGCAGCAGAAGGCCAAGAAGCGGGCACTGAGGAAGTGCAATAGGAAGCCCACCGCGAGGAAGCGGAGGGCCTGCAAGAGGGCCGTCAACAAGAAGTACCGCAAGATCGCGAACGCCGTCCCGCCTGGTGACACGACTACGGTCGACCTCGGCGACGACTTCTTCGCTCCGGCGGCTGTCGACCTCAAGCTCTACGACTCGATCAACTGGAGCTGGGCAAACATTGACGGTTTCGAGCCGCACAACGTGACCCTGCAGGACGGCCCCACCGGTGTCAATCGCACCGACTTCCAGTCGAGTACCACGGCGGAGAAGAGCACAAGGTTCAAGCGGCAGTTCGTCAAGCCGGGCACGTACAACTTTGTGTGCTCGATTCATTTTCAGATGACCATGACGGTCAACGTCTCGAATTAGTGGGCCGTTGATCGTATGCGGAAATTCGGACTGACATTTGCGGTTGTGGCTGCGCTGGGCGCGGGAGCGCTCAGCGCGGGCACTCTCGCGGCGCCAGTCCTCGCCGCACCGACCACAGCAGCATCGAGCGCCGGCACAGCCGGCGCCGCGACTTCCGCATTGAGCGGGAAGAAGCAGGCAGCTAAGAAAAAGGCCCTGCGCAAATGCCGCTCGAAGCATTCGCTGAAGCGGCGCAAGGCCTGTCGGCGGAGCGTCTCCAGGAAGTTCGCTCCGAAGCCGGTCAAGCCGGATCCCCCGGTCCCGCCTGCGGATCCGGTCGCGGTGATCGACGTCAGGGATGACTACTTCAGCCCCGACGTCGTCAACATCCAGAGTGGTGACTCGATCAAGTGGGTCTGGTACAAGATCAACCACGATCCGCACAACGTCACGCTGTCAACCGGACCCGCCGGGGTCGACCGCCTCGATTTCCAGACCTCGAGCTCACCCGCGGAGGGGTACACCTTCACCCGGACCTTTACGGTTCCGGGCACTTACAACTTCATGTGCTCGCTGCACCACAACATGACGATGACGGTGGGTGTCTCATGAGGAATTCCGGGCACAGAGGAGCAGATAATGGATTTTAATCCGATGGACCGCCGCAATTTCCTCGGGATCGCCGGAGGCGCCCTGGTCTGCACGATCGGCGGCCAGAAGTTCCGGATCGACACCAAGGCCGACCTGAAGAAGGCCAACGCCGCGTACCCCGTGCCGCCCAAGGTCGCAGCCGCCCGTAACGACGCGCCGATCACCAAGGCCGCCGTCGCCGGCCCGCGGCGCGAGTACTGGATCAAGGCCGAGCAGCGCCGCTGGAACGTCGTCCCCAACAAGGTCGACCAGATGATGAACAAGAAGATCCGGACGAAAGTCACCGGCAAGACGACCACCGGCGTGTTCGCCTACCGCCCGTACTCGAAGGACTTCGCGCAGCCGATCGGCCCCGCGACCGTGCCGGGTCCGCTGCTCGAGGCCAAGGTCGGCGAGACCATCGTCGTCCACTTCCAGAACGAATGCCCGCTGCCGGTGACGATGCACCCCCACGGAGTCTTCTATTCGAACGAGATGGACGGCGCCTACAAGGGCAAGTACACCGATCCCGGCGGCTTCGTCCAGCGCGGCCGCACCGTCACCTACGTCTGGGAATGCCCCGAAGGGACCCAGGGAACCTGGCTCTACCACGACCACGGACCCTTCGATCCGATCCCGGTATTCAAGGGGCTCTTCGGGCCGATGGTGATCCGTGATCCCGACGAGCCGCTGCCCGACCGCGAGTACTTCCTCGGCTTCCACTCCTTCCTGCCCGGGTCGAACAACCCGAACCTCAAGCAGGCGCTCTACGCGATCAACGGCAAGGCCTACACCGGCAATACGCCGACCATGACCGCGAAGGTCGGCGACGACGTGGCGATGCACGTCTACGGCATCGACAACGACTTCCACACCTTCCACCTGCACGGTCACCGCTGGCAGGAGCCCGACGGGAACATCGTCGACAACAAGGTTTTCGGCCCCGGCGATTCGTTCCGGGTGCGGTTCATCGAAGACAATCCCGGCCGCTGGCTCTACCACTGCCACGTCTTCTCGCACCTGGCCCAGGGCATGAGCGGCTGGTACAACGTCGAATGAGGCGTCGGCTCTCCATAGCGCTGGCCCTGGCCTCGGCTGCCTTTCTCTGCGTGGCGTTCGTCGCGCCGTCACAGGCGAAGAACACCAGGGTCTCGATCACCGACTTCAAATGGTCCAACGGCACACCGCTGATCGACCGCGGCGAGTCGATCACCTGGGACTGGCTCGGCCCCGACCTTCAGCACTCGGTCACCGGGCAGGACCTGAACGCCGAACAGTGGGACTCCGACGCGGGCAACAGCAACCCGTTTCACGGACTCGGCGATTCGTACGAAGTCACCTTCAACCAGCCCGGCATCTACACGTTCCAATGCAAGCTCCACAGTTCGGTCCGGGGCTCGGTCGTCGTGTCGAACACGCTGGGTGATCCCAATTCGGACGCCGGTCCGCAGGCGCCGATCAACTTCGACAGGGAGCCACCGTACGTCGACGGCATCATGGTTTCACCGACTGTCCTCGGACCCAGGGGCAAGGGAGGAGCGCTCACCTTCGCGACCGACGAAAGCGGCTCGGCCGACATCGACTACTACAGGCTCGTCAAACGCGGCAAGAAGACGGTGAAGCAGTTCGCCGGCTATTCAGAATGGAACACCTACCTCGGCATGAACACGGTGCCTTTCGCCAAGAAGGAAGAAACCTTCAAGGCGAAGCCGGGCAAGTACCAAGGCCTTTTCCAGGTGACCGATTCGCACAGCAACAGCACCGGCACCTACCCGATCCAGTTCGAGATCAAGGACAAGAAGAAAAAAAAGCGGGACAGGTAGTACCGCAACCCTCCTGCCGGGAAGGGTTACAGCAGTTGTAACCAGTCACGAGGAGAGTGCTTGGGTGTCGTTTTCGTCCGTAGGTCCGTGGAAGTGGCCGATCGTAGTCGCAGTTCTTGCGGCCGTCGCACTGGTCGGCTTCGCCGCTGCTCCGGCCGGGGCTTCGAAGCCGGAAGAGTTGCTGCAGTGCAGTTCCCTGAGCCAGACGATCACCAAGAGCGACGGTTCGATCGTGGGTATCGGTGAAACGAACTCGAATTGTGCCTACCGGGACGGCGCGGCGTGGCCGATCCGCTCGATCGTCCTCGTTCAAGTCAAGGCCGACGGTTCGGTCGATGAAAACTTCGCGGACGGGGGAGTCCACATGGAGCATTCGCTGGAAGGTGAATTTCCGGTCAGATTACTGCGTGCCGACGGAGGTGAAGTCGTGCTGGTCACCTCCAGGAGCGTCAAGCGGTTCGATTCCGACGGTCAGGTGGTGTATCCGACATACACGACCGACGGGGAGCAAATACGGGGGGCCGCGATCCAGCGTGATGGCCAGATCGTCGTGGCCATGGCCAAGACCTACGACACGACGAAGCTGATCAGGTTGTTTGGTCCGTACCCGGAATTCGACCCGACCTTCGGAACCGGCGGTGTTGCCGAACACCAATTCTCTGCCCAGCGGATGGCGATCGACCGGGGTGGCCGGATCATCCTGGCCGGTGGCGGCGAAGTCCTGCGATTGCTTCCTGACGGCGCAGTTGACCTCGACTTCGGTCCCAACGGAGACGGACGGGCCTCGGCCTTGCCACTCCAGTACGGCATCAACTCTTTGGCCGACGTGACGGTTGATGATGCCGACGTGGTCCGTCTCTACGGGGAGGTGACCGACGGCATGTACGGCTTCTATGGCTTTCGCGCGGCGATCGACGCTGACGGTAACCCCCTTCCCGGGGAGACCGGGCAGGTCGGCGACTATCTCCATACGGGCCACGCATTCGCCGAGATGTCCGATGGCCGCCTGGCCTACTCGGTCCTGCCGGGCCGGGGAGAGTTTGATGGCGAGTTCAGCTTTGGCTACACAAACAGAGAGCCGCTGCGGTTGAATCTGTCGCCCGGAGGTGGTGTTGTGCTGGGAATCTCTCAGGGACCCGACGGTAATCTCCTGGCGGCCGGCTCGGCCTCGGGGCCATCCTGTGCGCCGGTCTGCCGGGAAGAAGACCAGATGGCCCTGGTCAAATGGGATCCCGTGGCCGGGGCTCCGGTCCCCGGCTTCGGCAACAACGGGGTGGTGTTGATCCCCGGGAACTATTGCGACGAAGTCGCAGAGGATTCCGTGACCGCCTGGAAACGATGCAAGATGAAGGCCCCCGAGCTCGAAGCCAAATTCCGCTTCAAGCGCGGCGCGAGCCGACGGCCGGCCGTCGAGGGCACCGTTGATCTCGGCGAACCACCCGAGGATCCGCCATTTCTCCGCGAACAGGCCACGGTTCGCCTACCGTCACGTCTCAGGCTCAGACCGGGCAAGCTCCGATCCCACCTTTTCATCCGGTCAACCTCTTCACGGGCCGAAACGCGTCTCAAATCAATCAAGGGCAGGACCATCACGTTCTCCTTTACCCCGAATGTCGACGACTGGGACGGGTTCTACGGAGACGAACCCCTGAACAAAGAATTCCTCCTCCAGTTCGGCTTCAGTCGGGGTGCCCTGAAGGCGATCCCACGCAAGCTCCGCCGCAAGCCGCTCGGCTTCCGGGTCACCGGCAGCTATGTCCCCGCACTGCCCTATTCGGCCGACGCCCTCTCACCCTGGTACGCGGGCAGCAGTTCCTCGGTGGTCGCAAAGGCCAAACCGGTCAAGCGGGCCCGCTGACTCAGCGGGCGGAGGCGGATAGGCTTGGTTGGTGCCGAATTCACTCGAGCGACGCCACAACCGCCGCCGCCGGCATGAGCGGACCCGCCAGGAGCTGATCCAGGCCGCGATGGACCAGGCTGTGGCCGGGTCCTTCAAGGACCTCACGGTCGAAGGCATCACCCGCGAGGCCGGTGTTTCACGCAGCGCGTTCTACGTCTACTTCGGTGACAAGGAAGAACTTCTGCTGGGCGCGCTGGAGGATCTGATCGCCAGCCACCAGAACCGGCTCGGCAATTGCTGGACCTCTGGCGGCGATCCGCGCCGCGGAGTAGAGAAGGCGATCTACGACATCAGCCGGATGTACGCGGACAATTCCGTACTGCTCGGCCTCGCTTTCGAGACAGCGACCTACGACGAAGAGGTGCGCGAACTCTGGTCGGTACTTCTGGAGACGATCACTGAAGGCACGGTCACCGAGATCAAAACGCGGCAACGCGAAGGCACGATCGACCAGTCACTTGATGCGGAGGCCCTGGCCGGCGGGCTGGTGCTGATGACCGAGCGCAGCTTTCAGGTCCATCTGGGACAGGACGATCGCAGTGCCGATTCGGTCGCCGCCGAGGTCACCAAGGTCTGGTGGGCGGCTCTCTTCGGCGCGACGCCCCGGCCGACTGAGTCGACCGAGGCGCCCGCTGAAGGAAAGTGAAACCTAGAAGCTGACGGCGGGAGTTTCCCGCTCGGCTTCGACGATCTCGAAGAATTCCTTGTCCTCGAAGTTGCCCTGGCTGGCAACGATCGACGTCGGGAACCTCTGGATCTTGGTGTTGTAACTCTGGACGTTGGAGTTGTAGATCCGGCGTGAAGCCTGGATCTCGTCTTCGAGCTCGGAGAGGTTGCGGCTCAGCTGCTGGAAGTTCTCCGTGGCCTTCAGGTCCGGATAGTTCTCGGCAACCGCTCGGAGGTCAGCCATGGCGCGGGTCAGATTGCCTTCGGCCTGGGCGGTGTCTCCGACGCCGGTCGTGGCCATGGCGTCAGCCCGGGCCTTGGTCACATTCTCGAATACCTGCTGCTCGTGTGTCGCGTAACCCTTGACCGTCTCCACGAGGTTCGGGACGAGGTCATGACGTCGCTTCAGCTGAACGTCAATCCCGCTCCAGGACTCGTCGACACGGTTCCTGGAGGCGATGATCCCGTTGCGCGTGGCGATGTACCACAGCACGACGATCAGGATGATCACCACGACGACTATCACGGCGATTAAGGCGCCCATATGTTTTTCCCTTCAAGCTTAAAAAGACCGGAATTGATCACGAGCGTAATCCTACCCCGATCCGGACCGGAAATCGGACAGGTGCGTTTATTACTTTCAATGGTCCCGGAGGGTAGGGTGACGGCTGTGCCATCTGAAGCCGAAGATTGGGCCGCAACGGTCGCGGGATACAAGGGGGCCGGCGCGGTCACCTACGAGCCGGTGGGAGGGATCAACCCCGCTGACGGACCGGTCGCGCTCTGTGTTGGCGGCACCAACCGCCTGACCGGCCAGCTCGCCCCGGATTTCTGGGGAGCCTGCTGTGACGCCGACGAGGTCGAGGTCGGCAAGGTCTTCCGCAAGTCGGTGGTCCCCCAGGCGCTGCTGGCCAAGGCCCACATGCCGGACCTCGCAAAGGTGATCGCCGCATTCAACGTCGAGTCGGTCGAAGGCAGCCCCGATGAACGTCTGAAGCACCGCGTCTCGAGGCGCAAGGTCGAATTCGAATCGCTTGACTTCAACAAGAACTTCCTGGCCACCGTGCCCGACGAGTACGACCCGACGGCACTACGCGAACTGTTCTCGCCGGCCTTCCTCGACTGGTGCACGACGATCGACCGCGAGATCGACTTTGGTATCAACGACCGGCAGTTCTGGTTCCTCTGGCACTTCAAGGAGCGCACGGCGGATGAGTTGAAGCTTGCCCTCACCAACGCCGGCGAGCTGTTCAGGCGGATTCGCAGCGAAATGGAAGAGGAGGGGATCCATCACTACAAGTCCGGACCCTGGTACGCGGGACTCGCACCTTTCCCGACTGAGTAGCTGGCGACCCGAGCCGGCCGCCCTCAAGACCGCCGTCCGGGCGGCGGTCGCCATGCCGGTCGCCTACGCGCTGACCACCCATTTCGTGGGCGGCAACCACGCGCCGATATTCGCCGCTTTCGGCAGCTTCGCATTGCTGTCCATGGTCGATTTCTCCGGCCGGACTCCGGCTCGGGTGGCCGCTTACCTCGGCCTGGCGGTGGCGGGAGCCGTCTTGATCATTATCGGGACGCTCTGCTCCGGGTACCTGCTGCTCTCGACTCTCGTGGCCGGCGCTGTGACTTTCGCCATCTCGTTCGCGGGGGTCATCAATGGGTACTTCGCGGCCGCGAGGATCGCCGCGATTCTCCTGATCGTGCTGCCGATCATGATTCCGGCCGACGCCAACGCGATCGATGACCGGCTCCTGGGCTGGTTGATCGCCTGCGTGATCGCGATTCCAGCGATCTTCCTGGTCTGGCGGGAACCCTGGGCGAGACCGCTTCGCAAGGGCTGCGCCGACGCCTGCCGGGCTCTCGCGGACCTGGTCGAATCACCCGACGACAAAGAGCTTCTGGAGGCCGCGATGGACTCGGTCCTCTCGGTCCGCCGGCAGTTCTTCAAGACGCCGCACCGGCCGACCGGAGCGACCGGTTCAGCTGCCGCGGTCGCCGCGCTCATCGAAGAGCTGGGGTGGATCGTCAGCATCTTCTGGCGGCCCGGTCCTTCGATCGCCGAGCTGGGCGAAGAAGGCGCGGCCGTGCGACGGGCCTGCGCCCGGGTGCTTCGCGACATGGCCGATCAGGTGGCGACACGGCACGGCGGGGTTTCGACCGACGAAATCGAAGAGCGCCGCGAAGCCCTGATCGGCGCTTTCACCAGCCGGGTGGAGGCCGGCGCCGAGAGTCGGGACGAACTCCAGAAGGACCTCGACCGCACTTTCCGTCTGAGGCTGCTCTCGTTCTCGATCGGCGAGGCCGCCGGGATCAGCAACGTCGCGACGGGCCAGGTCCAGGCCCCGGGTGCGCTCGGCGAGCGATGGCACCGGCTCGTCGGCAAGGGGCGCAGCAAGGCCGCCGCCACGGGTCATCTGCTCGCCGAGCACGCCAATCCGCGGTCGGCCTGGCTAAGGAACAGCCTGCGCGGTGCGGTCGGCATCGGACTGGCGATTTTCGTTGCCGATCTCTTCGATGCCCAGAACGCGTTCTGGGTGGTGCTTGGCACCCTCTCCGTCTTGCGGTCGAACGCCGTCGGTACCGAGGGGAGCGCCGTCCGGGCGCTCGCCGGCACGGCGATCGGCATCGTGATCGGCGGACTGGTACTGATCCTGATCGGCGACCACAAGGACTTTCTGTGGGTGGCATTGCCCCTCACCGTGTTCGGCGCGGCTTACGCACCGCGGGCGCTGTCTTTCGCCGCGGGCCAGGCCGCCTTCTCGATCCTCGTCATGGTCCTTTTCAACCTGATCAATCCGATCGGTCTCGAGGTCGGGCTGATCCGCGTCCAGGACGTCGCCATCGGCTGCGGGGTCAGCCTCGTGGTCGGGCTGCTGCTCTGGCCGAGAGGTGCGAAGACCCTGATCCGAAGGTGCCTCGCCGAGGCCTACGAGGTGGGGTCCCGGCTCGTCTCGGACCGGGTCAAATCGGCGCTCGCCGGCCGCGAGTCCGACTTGTCGGATCCGGTGCGGCTGGAAGCTGCCGCTGCCGGTGGTCGTCTTGACGTCGCGCTCCGGCAGTACCTCGAAGAGAGCTCGTCCGATCACGCCCATGCTTCGAGTTTCATCGCGCTGAGCGCCTGCTCGGCTCGTCTGATGCGATCGGCGCATGGTCTCCGCATGATGGTGGGGATGCCCTGGTACAAGGCCCCACCGGAGGACTTGGCCCCGGTGGTGAACGGGATCAACGTCCAGGTGCGCGAGTGGTACTCCGGACTCGCGGGAGCGATCGGGCAGTCGGGCGACCTGCCAGAACCGGAAGAGCCAGATGATTCGTTCACGACCGACGTGGTCGCGGCGATCGAACGGGTGGGGCGAGGTAACGGAGATCTTTCCTCGGTACTCAGCGCGGCCTGGCTCGTCCAGAGCCTCGAGTACCTGGTTGCGCTCGAGGGGCGGGTCTCCTTCCACGCCGACCGGTTGTTCGCAGATTCACCTGCGAAACGGCACGACTTTCAGGCGGGGTAGTCGTCTTCGTGAGGCAGCACGACGCGGTGGTTGCGCTCGTCGCCGATCACTTTGGGAAGGATCTGACGGGAAGAATTGGGATCGGCTTCGGCGGCGGCCAGCGCTGTCGCCGTGTCGCCGTGCGGGACCAGTGCCTCGAGCTGCTTGAGCGTCGGGAAGACGATCGCGAATTCCTCGGCTTCGTACTCGGCGATCGCGGCGGCGGGGGTCACCCAGCGATCGGCGGTCATCTCGGAGCCGTCCGGGGTGATCTCGATCCCGACCGGGGACTCGGCCAGGAAGAACCAGGTGTCGAAACGTGTCTTGATCACTTCCGGCGTGACCCAGCGGGCGAGCGGCACCAGGTGGGTCTCGGGATGGAGCTTGACTCCGGCTTCTTCGTGGAGCTCGCGGATCGCGCAGGTTTTCAGGCCGTCAAGCCCGTCACCGTCTTCGGGATCGAGCGCACCGCCGGGGAAGACCCAGACGTTCGGCATGAAACGCGCTTCGTGTGATCGCCGCAGAAGCAGGACTTCGAGGGTCCCGTCGTCTTCGCGGTCTCGGAGGAGGATGACTGTCGCCGCGGCCCGCGGCTCGGTGGGATCGCCCAGGTTGATTCGTTCCGAAGGACCCGGCTCTGGAAGTTGTGCCACGCGCTAACCGTATCGATACTCGGGACCGGACGAATGAACACTCGATCAGATCCGCACCCCGCTAATCTCATGCCCATGACCACCGCGACTTCAAGCCTCTGGATCTGCGCGTCCTGTGGCTGGATCTATGACCCGGCCGAAGGCGATCCCGACGGGGGAATCCCGCCGGGCACCGAGTTCAAGGACATCCCGGAAGACTGGTTCTGCCCGGTCTGCGGCGCGCGCGTCAGCGACTTCGAGCCTTACGACGCCTAAACCTTCCGCCTAGTTCTCGTCGAGGGCGCGTTGACGTGACCGCCTGACCCAGGCGCGGTTGAGCGCCAGCGCGATCAGCACCATCAACCCGATCGGGACCGCGATCGCGAGCGCGATCAGGGCCACTCCGGCTGACACGCCCAGCATCCGGCCGGCGTCGTCCACCGCGTCGCCGATGCCCCAGGAGGAATCATCGTCACTCGAGCTGGTGTCGCCACCGGTCTCGACGGTCACGCCGACCGGCGTCAGGTTGGCCCGCCGCTCGAGCTTGTTGAGGCGTGTGGTCAGGCGGGCGAAGAATCCCGCTTTCGGCAGGTTGGTCATGCCGGCCGACCATTCCGGGGGGAAGTGATCAGCGACGGCGGTGTCCAGCTTCTCGGCGAACTTTGCCTCAGGCTCGGGGCGGTTCTCACGAAGGGCCACGGCGAGGGCTTCCAGTTCGGGATCGTTCAGGTCGTTGGGGTTGAACTTCTCCCACTTGCGGTAGGCCCGCTCGAAGGCGAGTGCGGTGACGTCTTCGGCTGCGATCCGGTCCCGCAGGAGTCCGGCCACGTATGAATAGAGGTCATCGCGGCTTTCGCGGTACAGATCCTCGAAATTCCGGATCTGGGGTCCGGTGTCGGTCGGGACGGCTTCGAGCATCACGTTCATATCTCTACTACGGACCGGACGGCGATCCGTCACAGACTTCCTCGGGGAAAGAAGAAAGGCCCCGCTGGCGCGGGGCCTTTCTCGTCACGGAACTGCTCGAAACGGAACTAGCTGCCGCAGACCGTCAGGCCGTATTCTTCAGCCTTCTTGTTGGCGTCAGCGAAGGTGTCGACTTCACCGAGAGCCGAAGGATCGTCTTCGACCGCCTGGAGAGCTTCGTCCACGGAGTCATAGATGGCGGCGGTCGTGTCTTCGTCCCCTTCAGGAGGAGTGAGGTCACGCAGCTGGGTCAGCTCATCCTGATAGAGCGGCACGATTTCGTCGGTGATCGCGGCCTGGGACTCCGGAGCCTCGATGTCGTCCGGCAGGGCCTTGGTCAGTGTCTCGAAGTCGCTGAGCGTGCTGGTGCAGATGCCGTCAGCTTCCTTGACGTAAGCAGCCTTCGTCGGTGCCTCCTCGTCGGATGACGAGTCGTCGCTGCCGCCACAACCAACTGCGACGAGAGCGGTCGCAGCGATTAGCGCGGCGAGGGTCAGAAATCTCTTATTCATGAGGCCTTTCATTGGGGGACGAGCGTGCCGGGTCCACCCTGAGGCTTCAACCGTCTGCGGAGTATCGCGATCGGGGTGGATCTGAGTGATATCCGTCACTTAGGCAAAGATTGCACTTGCATAATAGTTGCGAAAGTGGAACTATCTCGGAATGTCATCGGCTGAAACCATCGCAGCGAACGAAACCATCTCCGAGATCGAAGCCTCTGCCGAGGTTCGTGAGACCGCTCTCAGGGTCGGAACCCTGTTCCGTCACCTCATGTCCTATGGCGACGGTGGCCAGTCCCTGAGGGAGATCGACGAGCACGGTCTTTCATTCGTTCAATTCAAGGCGATGATGGAACTTTCCGCCTCTGGCGCGGACGCGCCGTACCTCCAGGAGCTCGCCGAGAGCCTCGGCGCTTCGATGCCGTCGCTCAGCCGGGCGGTGGACGGCCTGGTCCGCAAGGGCCTCGTCACCCGCTCGGAAGATCCCGACGACCGCCGCCGCCGGCGTGTCGCCCTCACCGGGTCCGGTCGGGAGATCACCGACCGTTTCTTCCACAGCCGGGCGGCCGGAGTCATCCAGTTCGCCTCGGGCCTGACCGCCGAACAACGGCAAGGCCTCGACGCTGCGATCGGCTCGCTGCTCGATCGCGAAGACATCGCACCGATTTACGAAAAGTTTGAAGGAGTCATCACCAAATGAGCCGCTACCAGCACCTGATCACCGACGACAACCGCAAGTGGTGGACCCTGGGCGCGATGTGCCTGGCGCTGTTCATGGTGATGCTCGACAACACCGTCGTCAACGTCGCCCTGCCCTCGATCCAGCGCGACCTCGACACCTAGATCTCCGGGCTCGAATGGATCGTCAACGGCTACACACTCTCGCTGGCCGTCCTGCTCGTGGTCGGCGGACGCATGGGCGACATCTTCGGCCGCCGCAAGTTGTTCGTCTTCGGCGTGATCCTCTTCACCTTCGCTTCGATGACCGCCGGATTTGCGCCGACCAACTCCGCGGTGGTCGCCAGCCGGGTCGTCCAGGGCGTCGGTGCCGCTTTCATGATGCCGGGGACGCTCTCGATCATCTCCGACGCCTTCCCTCCGGCACAGCGCGGCAAGGCGATCGGAACCTGGGCCGGCGTTTCGGCCCTGGCCCTCGCCGTTGGTCCCGTCCTCGGCGGCTTCCTGACCGAATACGTTTCCTGGCGCGCGATCTTTTTCATCAATCTGCCGGTCGGCATCCTCGCCGTGCTCGCAGCTCTCTTCATCGTCAAGGAGTCGCGTGACTCCGCAGTCGGCCGCCAGGTCGACGTGCTCGGTGTGGTCGCGCTCACGGCCAGCCTCACCGCTCTGGTCCTGGCCCTGATCGAAGGCAACTCCTGGGGTTGGGAATCACCCGCGGTCCTCGGCCTGATCGCGGGCTCGGTCCTCATGCTCGGCGTCTTCGTCCTGATCGAAATGAAGGTCAAGGCGCCGATCGTGGAGTTCGCCCTCTTCAAGAGCCGCAACTTCATCGGCGCGGTCATCGTTGCCTTCATCATCTCCTTCGCGATGCTGGGCGTTTTCTTCTTCCTCGCGCTCTACATGCAGAACATCCTCGG